>NZ_JBSPEZ010000022.1:0-46531 GCF_053848845.1 Amedibacillus sp. YH-ame6 | reverse complement strand
AAATGGGCTATAAAAAAAACTCCAAATCTTGCTTGTTCAGCTGAATTGAAGTTTTTGTAAGAATAAATTCCACGTACTAATTCTTCTATACTTATTGTGGAATTTACATTTTCACTTTACCTTAAATTGCTATTTTTCCCATTTGCTATTCTAACTTCTTATTTTTTATTCTTTACCCTACAAAAAAAAGATAGATTTGCTCTATCCTTCTAATAAAAGTCCTCACTTTATTTACTAGGTGTACTACGATTCAACACATCTTGCATTTCCTTTTGTAGTTTTGAAATTAATCCTTCTGCTTTTAAAGGTTTGTATTCCTCAAATGGAATAGGACGAAGAATATGAATATGGAATGTTCCTTTATGCTTTGCGATATCTATATATTGATAAGAATTCTCTAATACAACTGGTACAATATATGCTTTGGACATAAATGCAGGTTGTAAACTTCCCGCTTGCATCTCGTGCATTTGATTACCTTTTGATCTTGTACCTTCTGGATAGATAAGCAAATCTTTATGATCCTTTAATCTACGGGATGCTTCTCTTAGCATATGAATACCACTAGAGCGATCATTACGATCAAAAAAGAGTACATCTAATGTCTTTGACCAACTTCCAACAAAGGGAGTTTTTTCATTCTCTACTTTAGAAATAAAGGTGAAGGGACGTTTAATTGCACACATTTGAATCAACATATCAAATTCACTCTGGTGATTTCCCACAAAAAGAATAGGGCCTTCACTTGGAAGTTCTTCCTCTTGATGAATTTGAACTTGTATTTTAAAGGCATCCATCAAACGTTTTGCCCAACGTGCTAGATATGCATAACGCTCATCCATTGGCTTCTTTCGTATCAGAACAGAACCAATCCAAGCACCTGGAACAATCCAAATTAGTTTTAAACATCGTAACAAATACATTTTATCTACTCCTTTGATATCGCTACTGCATATGCGATTGCGTACTCATGTTCATGAGCAATGCTTATGGAAACATCACAGTTTGTAAAGGTACAAACAGGTGCTCCATCTTCATCACATAGGATTTCAATATCTGAAATCACACAGGGATATTCTTTATGAATCGCTTTGTAAATCGCTTCTTTCGCAGCGAAACGCCCCGCTAACCATTCCGCGCGTCTACTTCCTTTATAGTGTTGAAAAAGTGCAAGTTCATTACTTGTTAATATGTGCAAGAACCCTTCTTTTTCCATTGCCTTCGCAATTCGTTTGATTTCTACAATATCGCACCCAATTCCAATCATCATATGGCATTCTCCCTAATATATATGTGAAAGACTTACCTCTTCGCTCTTCAACACTTTGGTTGTTTCCTGATTGGTAAGTACCAAGTATCCTTCTTCACTAATATCTTCTACGTACCATAATACATCATTTAGTAGTATTTTTCTACCCTGTAAATAGTTCGCTTTGCGATATATTGTTAGTATATTTTTAGTTGATAAGGCAGATAATCTTTCATATTGAAAAAGGATTTCATTTAAAAGGATATCCTTATCTAAATTGAGATACGTCGCTTTTTCTTGTAGTTGCAGTGGAATTGGACTTAAGTTAACTCCTATACCGATGACTTCTCCTGCAAGTTCATTTCCAAGGAATACATTTTCAATTAGAATACCACAAACCTTTTTTTCATCCACAAGGATATCGTTAGGCCATTTGATAGATGCGTGAATTTGAAATTGTTTCAATGCCTCAATAAGTGCACATGGCGCGATGAGTGAATGACTCGCCGCGCTATGTGATACCATCGTAAATGTTAAATCTTTTCCACTTTCCCAAATGCGATCAAAGCGACCTCTTCCCTTTGTTTGCTGGTTGCATAAAATCACATCTTTATCCTGTAGAGTATGCATGTTTGCTTTTGCATAATCATTGGTTGATGGCAAAGTAGAAAACTTAAGGATATGGAACTTATGCTTCATCGATAGCAAACATCAATTCCGCTTGTACTGCAATTTCACCTTCCACGCTTGCGACTGCCTTTACAAAGGCAATTCCCATACGCTCATTGGTGATTTCACATTCCATACGCAATACATCTCCAGGAATCACTTGACGTTTAAAACGTGCTTTATTGATACCTGCAAATAATCCAATCTTTCCTTTGTTTTCCTCTTTCGATAACAACATAACCGCAACGGTTTGTGCCATTGCCTCTAACATCAATACCCCTGGCATAATATGTTTTTCAGGAAAATGTCCTAAAAATTGCATTTCATTTGCACTGATGCATTTTGTCCCAACCACTACATTACCTTCAATGGATTCAATACGATCCACCAATAGGAAAGGATAACGGTGTGGAATGATTTTTTGAATATCGTTACTATTGTATATCATAGTTTAATCCTCCCATTTCTTGATAATGATGGACGCATTATGACCGCCAAATCCAAGAGAGTTTGACATTGCTGTTTTGATATCTTTTGAGATACCTTTATTTACAACAAGGTTTAAATCACATGCTTCATCCGCAACTTCATAATGAATAGAAGCTGGTACATAACCATTCTTTACAGATAGCGTCGAAATGATAGCTTCAAGTGCACCACTTGCCCCTAGTAAATGTCCACTCATGGATTTTGTTGAAGAAATATATGGTTTCATTGCATCTTCACCAAAGGCTACTTTTACCGCAAGGGTTTCACTTGCATCATTTAATGGAGTACTTGTTCCATGAGCATTGATATAATCAATATCAGATGTTGTAAGACCCGCATCAAAGATTGCTTCTTTCATTGCACGCGCTGCACTACTTCCATCCGCTAATGGCGCAGTGATATGATTCGCATCACAAGTGGAACCATAACCAACAACTTCACCATAGATATGTGCTTTACGAGCTAAGGCATGTTCCAGTTCCTCTAACATAAGGATACCAGCACCTTCTCCCATTACAAATCCTGAACGATTTGCATCAAATGGAATGGATGCACGATTTGGATTTTCTCCTTCATGAAGTGCACGCATAGAGGCAAATCCAGCAATTGCTACAGGCGTAATTGCTGCTTCACTTCCACCTGCCGCAATGATATCTTCATATCCATCACGAATTCTATGGAAAGCTTCTCCAATTGCATTTGTCGCAGCCGCACAAGCCGTTACAACACTAGAAACATTTCCATGTGCTTCACAATCAATGGCTACACTTCCTGGTGCCAAATTGATCAACGCCATCGGTATAAAGAATGGAGATACACGACTTGCTCCACGTTCATTTAACGTTGTACTAGCACCTTCAATTGTAGAGATACCACCAATACCAGAACCAATGATAATACCAAAACGATTGTGATCAAAATTAGCATCCACTAATCCACTATCTTCATAAGCTTGTTTTCCCGCAATACGCGCAAATTGCGTAAAACGATCATTAAATTTTAAATCACGTTTTGTAAAGTATTGTTCCATATCTAAATCTTTCACTTCACCTGCAAGTTTTGCACGGAAGTCTGTCGTATCAAAATGCGTAATAGGTCCAATTCCACAACTATTGTTTTGTAGACTTGTCCATACTTCTTCAACATTGTTTCCAATTGGGGAAACAACACCCATACCAGTAATAACGACTCTTCTTTTCATCCTACATCACCATCCCGCCATCAACGGCTATTGTTTGTCCTGTGATGTATTTTGCATCATCACTGCACAAGAACTTCACTACATTTGCTACATCTTCTACTGTTCCAAAAGCATTCATTGGAATGGTACTCTTTGCTGCAGCCTGCACTTCTTCACTTAATTTGTCTGTCATAGCCGTCTGAATAAATCCAGGTGCTACGGCATTTACATTAATACCGCGAGGAGCCAACTCTTTCGCAACTGATTTTGTCATCGCAATAACGCCACCTTTACTTGCTGCATAGTTTACTTGCCCCATGTTGCCACATAACCCAACAACACTTGCCATATTCACAATTTTTCCACTACGTTGTTTCATCATGATACGAGCTACATGACGAATACAATTATACGTACCTTTTAGGTTGATACGGATAACATCATCAAATTCTTCTTCACTCATACGTAATAATAAATTATCTTTGGTAATACCTGCATTGTTTACGACAACATCAATGCTACCATATTCTTTTTGGATTTCTTCCATCATTGTTTTCACTTCATCACTGTTGGATACATCACACTTTATCATCTTGTGATTTCCTTCAGGATCCAGTTTTGAAAGAACTTCCTTTGCGCCAGCTTCACTGCTTGCGTAATTGATCACGACATTATATTCTTTTGATAAGACAATGGCGATTGCTTCTCCGATTCCTCGGCTAGCTCCACTGATAAATGCTGTTTTACGTTCCATTTGTTCTATCCTTTCAGTGCATCCACACATTCGTTTAAACTTGCGATATCTTCTACGTGCAAGATTTTGACATCTACACCCTTTGCACATTTCTTTACAAATCCACTTACGGCTTTTCCTGGTCCTACTTCGATAAAGGTATCTACCCCATCTGCTAACATATTCATAATTGTATCTTCCAACATAACGGAATTACAAATTTGTTTTGCTAATACATCCATCAATGGTCCATTTTCTACTTTTCCAGAGATATTATTGTATACAGGAATGCTTGCTTTTTTTAATTCATATTTTGATAAAACATCATGAAGTTGTTTTCCTGCTTCGTTCAACAAGGAACAATGGAAGGCTCCAGAAACTTGTAAAGGAATCACACGTCTTGCGCCTAATTCTTCACACTTTTTACCACATGCTTCAACGGCGGCTTTTTCTCCTGTAATAACGATTTGTCCAGGACAGTTATAGTTGGCAATCTCACAAATACCGATTTCTTTTACAGAAGCACATGCTTGAAGGATGGAATCTTTATTCAACATAAGAACAGCACTCATTGCACTTGTCCCAGCTGGCAAAGCATTGGCCATCAATTTTCCACGTTCCCTTAAGATTTGTGCACCCTCTTCAATTGAGAATACGCCTCCATAACTTAGAGCTCCATATTCACCAAGACTTAATCCTGCCGCAACATCTGCTTCAATGCCTTGTTCTTTCAACACTTGTGCAGCTGCCATACTTACCGCAAAGATACATGCTTGGGTATATTGTGTATCGTTTAAAACATCACCTTCACCTTCAAAACAAAGGTTTTTCAAATCAAAATCTACGTTTATGCTATCGAACACTGCTTTTGCTGATGCATAATTTTCATATAATTCTTTTCCCATACCTGGGTATTGTGCACCCTGTCCAGAGAATAAAAATGCTGTTTTCATATACTTCCTCCTACTTCGTCAATTCTTCAATTAAATCATGAACACTCATCATACGATCAATACGATATGCATTGCTACCTGCAAAGACAAGCCCATTCTCCACATCCCCTTGTACGGAATGAATCAATGCTTCACTAATACAATATGGTGTGGTCGATGGAACACATGGTTTCATACATAAAATACAATGAGAGGAAGGAATACGAGCAACTTCACTCTTCTTCATGAAATCCGTTAATATAGCACGTCCTGGAAGTCCTGCTGGACTTTTTACCAGTTGAATATCTTCTTTCTTTGCTTGAATAATCTTTTGTTTAAATGCTTCATCTGCATCACATTCATAGGTTGCGATAAAACGTGTAGCCATTTGTACACCCGCAGCTCCTAATGCCTGATAATGTTCGATGTCTTCTTTGGTATAAATACCCCCAGCTACAAACACAGGAATATCTTTCCCATAGGATTCACTATATGGCTTCACTTCCTCAAGCACTTCAGGAAGAATTTCATCTAATGTTTGACAATTCCCATTGAATAAATCCTCTTTTTTAAATCCTAAATGCCCCCCCGCTTCACTGCCTTCAATGACAATGAAATCAGGACAACGATGATAATGACGATCCCAACTCTTTAAAATTAAACGAGCTGCTCTTGCACTTGATATAATTGGCGCAAGTAATACCTTCTCACTACCTTCGATAGAAGGTAAATCCATAGGCATTCCTGCTCCTGAAATAATCGCATCTGCGCCACCTTCAATAGAAGCTTTTACATATGCTTCATAATGGTGAGAGGCAACCATAACATTTACGCCACAAAGACCAGACCCATTAGATAGTTCTCTTGCTTTGCGAATTTCTTCTTTTATTGCTGCACAGTTTGCACTGGCACTATCTTCCCAAAAATCATCACGACGATAGCCTGGATGAGCCGCAGATATGACTCCCATGGCACCCTCTTTCATAACCGCACCTGCAAGACCTGATAGAGATACACCAACTCCCATACCACCTTGTATAATTGGTTTCTCTAATATTTTCGTTCCTAGTGAAATCTTAGTTCTCATATACAAGTTCCTTGATTTTATTTTGTAGAGAAACGATTTCTTCTTGAGATTCTTTGATTAAATTATCTAAAATATCTTGCATCGGACGAACTTCTCTACACATACCAGCTACTTGACCAATCATAACAGAACCGTTTTTCATATCGCCGTCAAAAACTGCACGACGAAGTCCACCAAGTGTTAATTTTTCCATCTCATCACGTGGTGCATTTTCTTGTTCTAGTTTTAAGTATTGGATAGACATTTGATTTTTTAGAATACGTACAGGAGCACCAGCACTTCTTCCAGTTACTACACTATCCATATCTTTTGCCTTAATAACAGCATTCTTATAGTTTTCATGAATTGGACATTCTGTTGATACTAATAAACATGTCCCTACTTGTACACCAATTGCACCTAAGCTTAATGCCGCATTTAATTGCGCACCACTTGCGATACCACCAGCAGCGATTACAGGAATGTTAACAGCCTCAATAACTTGAGGAACTAGAGACATTGTGGTAGTTTCCCCAACGTGTCCACCAGATTCTCCACCTTCCGCAATGATTCCATCAACTCCAGCACGTTCTAAACGACGAGCCAAAGCAACACTAGCAACCACTGGGAATACTTTACATCCACTTTCCTTTAATGCAGGAATGTAAGGTCCAGGATTACCTGCACCTGTCGTTACTACTGCAACTTTTTCATCAACGATGACCTTCATGATTTCTTCCGTATGTGGATTCATCATCATAACATTTACTCCAAAAGGTTTCTCTGTCAAAGTCTTGCAAAGACGGATGGCATCTCTTGTTTGATGTTCATCCATTGCACCAGTCGCAATAATTCCAAGACCACCACAATTTGATACACATGCTGCAAATTCAGGCGTAGCGATATTTGCCATCGCTCCCTGGAATATTGGATATTTAATTCCTAAAATTTCATTGATTAACATAATTTACGTCTCCTTATAGTTCTATATAGGCTCCAGCCCAAGTAAATCCTGCACCAAAACCACTTAGAACGATTTTCATTCCTTCTTTAAGCACTCCTTTTTCACTCATTTCACCAAGTGCTAAAGGAATACTAGCGGCGGATGTATTTCCATATTCATTGATATTGATGTATACCTTTTCCATATCAATGTCCATTCGTTTACATACATTGGTAATAATTCTTTTATTTGCTTGATGTGGTACTACCCAATCGATATCGGCCATAGTAACACCAGCTTGTTGCATCACATCTTCCATACTTTCTTGCATCGCCTTAACCGCAAAGCGGAAGGTTGCATTTCCTTCCATGTGTACATAAGAAGGATCATATGGTTGTTCACTAAATAATGGTCTAGGTAACGGTGCACTGCTATGAATAACACCTTCCTTATCTCCCATACTGCTCGCAAAGTGTAGCATACGACAATCCGTATTTTCTTCACGTAATACTGCAGCTCCTGCACCATCCGCAAAGATGATACAAGTTCCACGATCATTCCAATTTAATTGCTTACTAATGACTTCAGCCCCAAGAATTAATGCACACTTAGACTGCCCTGTGGCAATCAAAGAATGACCTACTTCTAAGGCATAAAGAAATCCAGAACAAGCCGCATTGATATCAAATGCCATCACACGTTGCTCATTCATCCCTAGCTTTTCTTGAATTAGACAAGCTGCACTAGGCGTTGTATAGTCTGGAGTAAAAGTTGCACAAATAATTAGATCCACTTCGCTACGATCAACACCTGAATTTTCCAAAGCCATGATTGCTGCACGAGTACCTAAATCACTTGTATTTTCTTCTTCCGACACATAACGAGAACAAATTCCCGTTCTACTTTCAATCCATTCATGATTGGTATCCACGTAGGTAGATAGTTCATCATTGGTTACTTTACGATTTGCTTTCGCATAACCAAACCCTTTTATTTTACAAGATTTCATAAGATGTCCCCATCTTTCTGAATTTCTCATATCGTTCACTTAATAAGGTTTTATCTTTTTTCTTATTTAAATCTTGTAACGTTGTCCATAACAATTCATCCATCTGTTCAATGACATATTCTAAACAAACATGTGCACCTCCAACAGGCTCATGTATGATTTCATCGATAATTCCTTTACGTTTTAAATCTGCTGCAGTAAGTTCCATAACTGCCGCAGCTTCAGCTGCACGACTTCCATCTTTCCATAAGATACTCGCAAAGCCTTCTGGAGATAAAATAGAATACACAGCATTTTCTAACATAAAGATTTTATCCGCAACAGAGAATGCAAGAGCACCTCCAGATCCTCCCTCACTCAACACAACTGCTATCACAGGTGTTTTTAGGTTGGAGAACACTTCAAGACATTGGGCAATTGCTTCTGCCTGCCCACGCTCTTCTGCACCTTTTCCAGGATATGCCCCAGAAGTATCTACCAATGTAATGATAGGACGATGAAAACGTTCTGCTTCTTTTGCTAAACGAAGTGCTTTTCGATACCCTTCTGGATTCAACATCCCGAAGTTACGTTTCATATTCTCTTCTAACGTTTTCCCTTTACTTTGAGCAAGTACCGTTACTCCAATTCCATGAAAACTAGCCAGTCCACCTTGACATGCTCCATCATCACCAAATGCACGGTCTCCATGCAATTCAATAAAATCTGGAAATAACGCTTCTATATAATCACTTGCTTTAGGACGTTTTGGATGACGAGCCAAATACACAATATCCCAAGCATCTAAATTTTCATATGCTTCTTTTTTTATTTCTTCTATTTGTTTCACGATTGCTTCTTTTTGATACACATCTTCATCACTAAGTTGTGTTAGGGCATGTTCAAGTTCTACAATACGTGCTTCTTTTTCTTTTAAACTCATGATGCCCTCCTTTCGTGGAAGGTAATCAATTTGCATAAGGTTTCCTTAGAATCCTTACGTTCCACTATCTTATCGATAAAGCCTTTTTCTAACATAAACTCTGCGGTTTGAAAATTATCAGGTAGTTTTTCATTTACCGTAGATTCAATTACACGTTTTCCCGCAAACCCAACTAAACATTGAGGCTCTGCTAAAATCAAATCACCTAACATCGCAAAACTTGCGGAAACTCCACCCGTTGTTGGATGTGTTAAATAGGATATATAAAGAAGTCCTTCTTCTTTATGCTTCGCAAGTGCTGCACTGGTCTTTGCCATTTGTACAAGAGATAAAATCCCCTCCTGCATACGTGCACCACCACTGGTTGTAAAGATAATCAAAGGCAATCTTTTCTTTGTCGCATATTCAATACAACGCGTAATCTTTTCTCCTACAATTTGTCCCATACTTCCCATAAAGAAGTTAGAATCCATAATCGCAAGTGCTACTTTTTTACCACCAATTTTACCTGTACCACATACAACTGCATCATATAATCCAGTACTTTTTTGTAATTTATCTAATTTTTCTTCATATCCTGGAAAATTAGATTCTTCTTTTAAAACCATACGTTTATCCAATTCTACAAACGTATTCACATCAATAATTTGACGAATTCTTTCATGTGCCGTTATTTTCATATGAAATCCACAATTTGGACATACATATAAATCATGCATCAAATCTTCAAATAAGACACTTTCTTTACACCCAGGGCAACTATGAAAAATGTTCTCAGGTGTTTCAATAGGAGCCTTAAATTCAATGACTCTACGTTTCTTAAAAAGATCAAGACGACTCTTTCTGTTATTAAATAATTGTTCCATCCTCTTTCAGCTCCTTTATAAAGGTTTCCATAAATCCAGTGTCGTATTTGCCACTGACAAATGTTGGATGATGGAGTAATAAATATTGGAATTCGATATTTGTTTCAACGCCTTCAATTAATAATTCTTCTAATGCAACACGCATACGCTTGATACATTCCAAACGTGTATCTGCATACGTGATTACTTTCGCAATCATAGAATCGTAATATGGAGGAATCTTATAGCCATTATATACAGCACTTTCAATACGCACTCTTCTTCCACCTGGGAAATTGATAAATTTCACTTCTCCAGGACTAGGTGCAAAATTCAATTTGATATTTTCTGCATTGATACGACACTCAATCGCATGTCCACGACTCATAATATCTTCTTGTGTAAAAGACAGTTTTGATCCTTGTGCCACAAGGATTTGTTGTTTGATTAAATCAATTCCTGTAATTTCTTCTGATATGGTATGTTCTACCTGAATACGGGTATTCATTTCCATAAAATAATATTGACCACGAGCATCTAATAAAAACTCAATGGTACCTACACTATCATAACCAACACTCTTACAAGCTTTGACAGCATCCGATAACAATTGTTGTCGAATTTCATCTTGTAAAATATGACATGGTGCTTCTTCTAATAATTTTTGATTTCTACGTTGACAAGAACAATCACGTTCAAATAAATGAAGTACATTTCCATGCTTATCTGCCAACAATTGTACTTCCACATGCTTTGGTTCAATAATAAACTTTTCCATATATACTGCATCATCACCAAAATTCGCTTTTGCTTCCGCTTTTGCACTTTGGTATGCATTCTCTAACTCTTCAATAGCGTCTACTCTACGCATACCGCGTCCACCGCCACCGTTGCTAGCTTTAATCAGTACAGGGAACCCAATAGACTCCGCCATGTTCTTCGCTTCTTCAACGCTTTGTAAGATGTCTTTAGAACCAGGAATAACAGGAACCTTAGCTTCCATCATTTTCTGACGAGCATTGTTCTTATCTCCCATTTGATCAATTACATCTGGATTAGGTCCAACAAAAATAAGCCCGCATTGCATTACAAGACGAGCAAACTTCGCGTTCTCACTCAAAAATCCAAATCCTGGATGAATCGCATCACAACCAGTCATACAAGCCGCACTTAAAATATTCTTCATATTTAAATAAGAATCATTTGATTTAGGTCCACCAATACAAACTGCATAATCTGCAAGTTGAACATGTAAGCTTTCATGATCTGCGGTAGAATAAACAGCAACCGTTTCAATTCCCATCTCTTTACATGTACGAATGATACGTACAGCGATTTCCCCACGGTTGGCAATCAATAATCGCTTAATCATGTGCCTCACCAATACGGATTAAATCCTGATCAAATTCTACCATCGCATCGTTTGTTACTAAGATTTCTTGAATGATTCCATCCATTGGAGAATGAATTTCATTCATAACTTTCATAGCTTCAATAATACAAAGTGTATCTCCTTTTTTTACGTGTTGTCCAATTTCAATATAAGGAGCAGACCCTTGTGCACGTGAATTGTAGAACGTTCCTACGATTGGAGCTTTCACCCAATACCCACTCATCTCTTCTTTCACAGGCGCACTTTCCACTGGAGTTTGTGCAACACTAGGCATTGGTTGTGGTGCAGGAATCATATATTCCTGTACTGGAGCATTCCCAACTGCCTTTTCCATTTTTATTTTCATATCATCAATTTCAAGTTCCATTTTCGCAAGTTTGCTATCTTCAAAAACTTTGATGATGTCTTTTATATTTTCAGTATTCATGTTTGTTCCTCCCAAGGATTTTAAAAAAGCCAAGATGTCTTGGCCCTTATGAAGCTTACGCTTTGCTTTCTAATAATGTAACGATATCAGCAACTGTAACTAGTTTTGCTAATTCTTCGTCTTCAATGCGGACATCGAATTCTGTTTCCAGTTCTAATGATAATTCTACAGCCGCTAAGGAATCAATTCCTAAATCATCTTTCAGGTTTGCTTCCATTGTAATCATATCTCCATCGACGTTAATTGCTTCAACTAATACTTCTTTTACTTTTTCAAACATAATGTTCCTCCTGTTATCTTCCATAACAATACAAGCTTATCATTACTAGTAAACAATGTCAAGTATTTTAGTATTCAAAACTAGATGTGGTTTTTTAGTACTCTAACTTGATTTATTTTAAGTACTTCATTTTAAGCCAAGAATCTCAATACTTTGAAATTCAAACGGTATTATAGTACGAACATTTGCAAATGTAAATAGTTTGATGTTCAAATTTATATTTTCACACATTTTCACATATTCTTTTATAGTTTGAACTTCAAATCTTTTTATTGACAGATATGCATACAGCGTTTATGATACTTAGCGTATAACGAAAAGAGGTATTCAAAATGAAAACAAAAGAATTAACTTTATGTGCATTTTTTACCATATTATTTGTAATTTCATCTAAAGTTGTGATCCCGGTAGGTTTGATTCCATTAACCTTACAAACATGTTCTCTTATTCTAGCTGGTGTATTGCTAAGTCCTAAACATATTATTATTTCTTATGGTTTATTCCTAACTATGGGATTATTAGGCTTACCTGTATTTGCTTCTGGTGGTGGTATTTCTTATGTATTACAGCCATCTTTTGGATTTTTATTATCCTTCCCAGTTGCTGCTTGTGCAATATCTATATTACGTACTCGTTTTCACATCCAAAGCTTTTATCAATTATTACCAGTTTGCCTATTTGGTATTTTAATTGTTTATTTCATTGGTTGTGCATACATGTACGGAATTTTAAACTTCTATATGGGAGTTGAAAAAGACATCATTGGAATTATTTCCATTGGCGCAGCTCCATTTGTAATTAGTGATTCTATCAGTACTGCTCTTGGATGTATATGTGGATTAAGATTAGCACAAATTCCAGTTGTAGAACGCATGTTACATTCTGCATAAACTATACTATAAATGATATTGTGTTTTAGATAAGTACATATTATAATGTATTTGCTAAATCACAAGACTGTCTATGGACAGGAAAGGGAATGAGGTCCGACTCATTCCCTTTTTGTTTTAGAGGTGCTAAATCACGAAGAGTTTTGTGCCTATGTAGGTTTTCTTAAAGCGATTGTCCCCTACTTACGATTTCACTGTAAGAAAGGTATGACAACCAGCAATATAAGATACAAATACATAATTCTGGCATATTCCCTCTCCTTGTCTAGTACGTTTCCTCTGTGCATAAACACACCTCCGATATGTATATACGAGTACGTATCTAGAATTCCTAAATTATTTTTTTATTTTACATTTTCACACATGATTTATTTCTCTTCTGTTCTCCTTCATTTTCCTATATAATTAAGAAAGAACTTGCCATAATAAGAAAGTAAGGATGTGTCTTATGGAAAAAATTATTGTTGTATTTGCCGATTATGAAATTAAGGAAGAAGAAACAAATGAATTTTTGGAACTCGTAGCAGCTTGTGATATGGAAGTTGATGCGACTTTTACACAGCTTTTAAAACAGATTCATTTAAGAACTTTAATAGGAAAAGGAAAATGTGAAGAAATACTTGAATATTTACAAGAACATGAAATTAACATTGTACTTTTCCATAGAAACTTAAGCCCGATGCAAATACGAAATTTAGAAGAATATTGGAATGTAACCGTTATGGATCGTAGTGACTTGATTCTAGAAATATTTTCTAGACGTGCAATGTCTCCAACTGCTCGATTACAAATTGAAAGTGCACAATTAAAAAAGCAACTGCCTAGGTTAGTTGGAGCAAATACTCAACTTGGTAGACAAAGTGCAAGTGGTAAAAACAAAGGTGCTGGAGAAAAACAATTAGAACTTGATCGAAGAAGAATCAAATCACGTATAGCACAAACTACACGTGATTTAAAAGAGTTGAAAGCACAACGAGGGACACAACGTAAAGCACGGCAGAAGTCTCAACTTCCTTTGGTTTCCCTTGTTGGTTATACAAACGCTGGGAAATCGACAATTATGAATGCCTTGCTTTCTTATACGAGTCAAGATGATGAAAAAAAAGTATTAGAAAAAGATATGCTGTTTGCAACTTTAGATACTTCCATTCGTAGAATTGACCTTCCTCATGGGCGTTCCTTTTTAATAAGTGATACGGTAGGATTCGTTCGTGATTTACCACATGAACTTATTGAAGCCTTCCATTCTACATTAGAAGAGGTTACCTTTGCGGATTTACTTTTACAGATTGTTGATGTTTCAAGTGAGGATGTGACAAAGCAAATGGAAGTTACCAAAGCTACACTTGAGCGCATCCATGCTAGTAGCATAGAAATGATTACGGTATACAATCAATGCGATAAAGTAGATATTGCGTACCCATATGCAGATGAACACTCACTTCACATCAGTGCGAAAGATGATAAAAGCATTGAAGTACTAATAGACACTATCTGCCATCATATCTTCCCTCAAACAACAAAAGTCTCCTTATGTATCCCTTACGAAAAAAGTGCTATGTATTCTCACCTACAAGAAAATGCATATATTATAAATAGAGAGGATCAAGAAGATGGCATGCATATTGAAGTGGAACTTGATGAAACCCTTCTTAAAACATATGAAAATTATGTCTTTCATCCAAATGAAAGAGAGTCCTAAATTCGACTCTCTTTTTTCTTATATCTAATGTAGAATGCTTCCTAATTTAATAATCGATTATAATTTTCTCTTAATATCTTTTGGTTTTAATCCATTTGATCGTATTTGTTTTTTCCAGTTATAATGCGCTGCCACCTTGTAAAGGAACTTTGGGAAATTAGGTTCCACATATTGATCTATTACAGATTGTTTTTCACATATGTGTTTCGTTAGTTCTTGCATCGCTTTTCCTAAGTTTTTTTCTGGTCCATGTCCTAGTGGTGCGAAACGAACCATTTCGCCCCCTCCAACACCAATCGCATATCCTTTTTGAAACCCACATGTTTTACACCAGTTCCATACCATAGAGATTGCCACATGATTTTGTTTAGCTTCATAAAATCCATTGTTCACAATCGCATATACTTTTAGTTTTGTATTGTGTATCCCTGTACTTTTTATAACATCCAACAGATCGATGAGGGATGCTGGCATAGAATCCACATAGAGTGGGAAAGCAAGCACAAGGACATCGAGCTCTTTTAAACAATCACACAGTGAAGGTAAGGTTGCTTTTGTAAATATGGTAGCGTCTTGATGTTGAAGAGATTTAGAGAGTTCTTCTAATAGGTAATAAGATGTACTATTCTTACCACGAGGACTTCCATTCAATAATGCAATTCTCATAAAAGCACCTCGTATACATCATTTACATCGTTATAAAAATGAACATGATGCTCTCTGGTATTTAAATTTAATGCATTCGCATCCACTAACTGTTTCGCAACTTCTTTTTCATCCTGTTCACACGGTCCATAAAAATACACATGCATAGCAAATTGTTTATCATAGCGCATTTGATGATGTGTTTCTTTATGGAATGTTCGAAAGTATGGCAATAAATAACCGATAGAACGATCAAGTACTGCTTTTATGTTTCTGGAATATCCGCCATACGTAATTGGTGAAATAATGATGAGCTTATCAATGGTGGATAATTCTTTCGTAAAGTCGTTACAACGATCCTTAATACAACAGCTTCCTGGAGTTTTTATCCAACAAGAAAAGCATCCAACACAATCCTTGACCGTTGGCAGTGCATGAAATAGTAAACTTTCTTGTTTCATCATTGGAAAGACATCCTCTCCAATATCATATAATATCATTTGTTTCATGTAATGAGTTCCTCTCGTCGTGACTACCTTTTTGTTTTGTCACTTTGTTCTTCATGAATATACATCCATTCTTGTACTTGTTTTATCGCTTTTTTTCGATCTTTATATATAAGAGGAGCCATGGACTCACTATATATACGAGTCCCCCCTTCTAAGGCTTCTAATAATATATTGCACAATTGTGGTTTATAGCGTGCTATATGAACCGCATGTTGTATGCACGTTCTTGATGTAATAGCTTTTTCATCTTCCATGTGCGTAATATAGGCATCGACATATCGATCTACATAATTCTTTGTATCCCACTTTGCATGGAGGGCTAGTAATATAATCCCTCTTGTTCGAACATAAGAGTTTTCATGTTCCATCATTTCATAGAAGGTTTCCATATAAGCATACGCAAGATTGGATTGTTCCACTACCTGTAATAATCGTTTCAAAGATGCATATGCACTGTTTGCGTCTTTATTGTATAAATTTGCAATATCCTTTTCGATAGAATCCATATCTCATCACTCCTATCTTATGTATTCATATGCTAGATATGAAGAGTTCTTCTTATATTAGTTCTTAGAGAATAGACTTGCGATGATAATTGGTGATATCACTTCCAAGTCTTTCAAACAATTCTTTTACTGTGATTTCTTTATTTTTAACTGCAGTGATTTCTTCGTTTGTTACACCGATGAATTGTATGAAGTCAACACGACCAAAAGGTGTATCGATACCTTCTACCTCTTGATCAGGCACACTTATAAAGCCAGTGATATTGGATTTCATCTCACTATCAATGCCCTGTGTTTGCCCTGTATACAGATATTCATAAGGTTGAAATAGTTCCCCGTTTTGAAAAGTAACTCTCGCAATGGATTGTAAAATACCACAAATACAACGAATTTCTCCTTCTTCATCGCTATACGTATCTTTCTTTAACTTGAATGTAAATTCCATACCATATCCACTATATTCTAAGTTCTCACTCTCTTTTTCATAAAGTTCGCTTAACCCAAACGTAACGAAGTGCCAATACTCTTTTGATTCATAAATACTAATACCATCTAATGGATCTTTTCCACCCAAACGCCATTTGATTAAAGTAGCATAATGCTTGGGATTTATTTGTTCTGGATATGTTTTAAGGAATGCTTTCTCGATAGCGTCCCAACCGACATGTAATTCCTCTTTTTGTTCTTCTACAGCTTCACTTTGTTTCTTTTTTAATTTATCAAATACTCCCATATAGGTTTCCTTTCTTTATCGTAACGATTGATAAACGCTTGATAATTCATCTATTAAATCAGATGGTAAAATACTATTTCCATCTTCCCGTTTCAACAATTCATCTGCACATTTTGCATGTACATATACGCCACAGGCACAAGCAGGAAGTGCTTGTTTCGATTGGGCAAAAAGACCCGCAATGATGCCACATAAGACATCTCCACTTCCACCTTTTGCCAAACTATGATTTCCTGCCGTATTTACATAAAGTTCTTTTCCATCACTGATATAGGTGTATTGATCCTTTAATGCTACTACCGCATGGTATTCATTGGCAAATTGTTTCACAATGGTGAATGGATCTTTTACAATATCTTGTACGACCAAATTTGTTAAATAGCTCATCTCTTTGGGATGTGGCGTTAAGATCGTTGGTGCACTTCTTTGTTTGAGTAAATCTAAATGTTTTGCACATTCATAGATAGCATCTCCATCTATTACACATGGTAGTTCTTGTTGTAGAACATAGGAAACTAAGGATTCTACATTCTTTCCTCTTCCCATACCATTTCCTATCACAATCATATCATAATCCTGTATACATTCTTTTAATCTATCAATGGCATTAGGCGCAAAGAATCCATCGTTGGATGGTACAGATACAAGCATACATTCTTCTATCTTCTGTGATAAAACTGAAACGATAACATCTGGAAGGAATAATGTCAACATTCCAACGCCACTTCGTAACATACTTTTTGCACACAAAGTCAATGCTCCATGCATGGAAACACTTCCTCCAATTAACAATACTTTTCCATAACTACCTTTATGAGAATGAGCTTTACGTATTGGTAACATCTCTTTTGCTAGGCTATCCTCCAAGATGGAATAGGTTGTGATTTTTTGTAAAGCTTGTGAAGGTATCCCAATCGATTTAATATACATAGTACCACAATGTTGAGAACCAGGATAAATAAATTGACCAAGTGTTGCGCATGCAAAGGTAATGGTTGTGGTTGCTTTTATTGCACACCCCATCACTTCTCCTGTATCTGAATGAATACCGCTTGGAATATCTACTGATAACACAGCAACTCCACTTTCTGTAATTGCTTGTATCATCGTGGCATCCTTACCTTGGATTGGACGCGAAAGACCCGTCCCATATAAGGCATCTACAATCAAATCTTGACGAGCTAGTAAAGAACATAGGTGCTCTATTTCCATTTCTTTTTCTATCGTATTTCCTATTTTTCTCCAACGTTGGGCATACACCATTGCGTCTTGTGACAAGGATGTTTCTTCTACATTGCATAACACACGTACATGAGCATAGCCATCTTCTTGTAATATGCTTGCCAAAGCAAATCCATCTCCTCCGTTATTGCCAGGTCCACATACAATACAAATACAATCTTCCTTATGATAGTTTTCATCAATATATGTTTTTAAAGTACATGCTGCTTGTTTCATCAATTGTAAAGACGGAATATGATAGTCTGAAATAGCAATTTGATCTAATGCACGCATATCCTTCGTAGACACAATAAACATACTCATTCCTCATTTCTATATTCTTATTATAATACGCTTTTCATGATTTTGAAAAAGAAGTTTTTTCATCGTAATTTATTTGCTTGTGAAATATTTAACATTTTCTTTTCTTCAACTTGTCAAGGCAGTACAGTTGCGTTATAATAAGATAGCTAAAAGCATTCCTTATGGGAGGTTATTATGAAAAAAACAATTGTATTGGGAGTCAGTGGTGGAATCGCCGCTTTCAAAGCTGCACAGTTGACCAGTGATTTAATCAAAAAGGGGTATGATGTTGAAGTCATAATGACGCAAAATGCAACTGAGTTCATTTCCCCATTAACATTTGAATCTCTTACCAAACATAATGTTATGGTTTCTACCTTTGAAAAGGTAGCAGATCGTAGCGTAAAACATATATCCATTGCACAACGTGCAGATCTCTTTGTCATTGTACCAGCGAGTGCGAATGTCATTGCGAAAGTTGTTCATGGAATAGCGGATGATATGTTAACAACAACTTTTCTAGCTGCTTCTTGTAAGAAAATGATTTGTCCTGCAATGAATACCAATATGTATGAAAATCCGGTTACGCAAAGTAATCTAGCAGCCTGCTTATCTTTAGGATATGAGTTAATCGAACCTGCTACTGGTTTGTTAGCGTGTGGAGATGTTGGCAAAGGAAAACTAGCGGATCTTGAAACCATTATGGAACATATTGAACATGCCTTAGATACAAGTGATATTTTACAAGGAAAACGTGTTCTAGTAACTGCCGGTCCTACACAAGAAGCATTGGATCCTGTGCGTTTTATTTCCAATCATTCCTCTGGAAAGATGGGGTATGAAATTGCGCGTGCCGCAAGAAATATGGGAGCGGAAGTAACGCTTATTTCTGGACCTTGTAATTTACAACCTCCCCTTGATATCAATGTAATACATATTAAAAGTGCGATGGATATGATGGAAGCCGTACAAGATTTATATGCAACTCAAGACTTTATCATCAAAGCTGCAGCGGTTGGTGATTATCGTGCCCAAAGCATCGCAGATAATAAAATAAAAAAACAAGGTGACACCTTAAACATCGAATTTATAAAAAATCCTGATATCCTTGCCTACCTTGGAGAACATAAAAAAAATCATCAACTGTTATGTGGGTTTGCGATGGAAACACAAGATTTATTACAAAACGCCAAAGCAAAATTAGAAAAGAAACATTGCGATATGATCATTGCGAACAATCTATTAGTAGAAGGAGCTGGTTTCCAGCATGATACCAATGTAGTGACGATGATTGAAAAAGAAAAACATACAGACTTTACACGTATGAGTAAATATGACATTGGAGTAGCTATATTGCACCGTCTGTTAGAAATTCACAATGAGAAAGAAGGAAAAGGTTCATGCTAGTTGTTATCGATATAGGAAATACAAATATAACGGTTGGTATTTATAAAGAAGATCGTTTGATAGGAAACTATCGTTTGACTACAAAATTGAAGAGAACAAGTGATGAATATGGATTTATGATCATGAACTTCTTATCTGCTTCAAAAGTAGAAATAAAAGATATTCAAGATGTCATTATTAGTAGTGTTGTCCCTATGATCATGCACTCTTTTATCAATAGTATTCGTAAATATATGAACAAAGAACCAATCATTGTAGGACCTGGTATCAAAACTGGTATTTCTGTAAATGCAGAAAATCCAAAAGCAGTAGGATCTGATCGAATCGTAGATGCTGCTGGTGCTTATCATGAATATGGTGGTCCTTGTCTTGTTGTAGATTTTGGAACAGCAACTACCTATGACTACGTAGATGAACGTGGAAACTTTGAATTTGGTGTCATTACGTTAGGACTAGAAACAAGTGCGCAAGCCATGTGGACACAAGCCGCAAAACTTCCTGAAATTGAAATCAAGAAACCAAAATCCATTTTGAATAAAACAACAACTACAAGTATGCAAGCTGGACTTATCTATGGTTATATTGGACAAAGTGAATACATCATTAAGAAATTCAAAGAGGCTATTGGAAGTAATATGAAAGTTATTGCGACTGGAGGTCTTGGAAAGATTATTTATAAGAACACGGATGAAATTGATGTATATGATCGTGATTTGACATTTAAAGGATTAAAATGTATTTATGAGAAGTATACTGCAGATAAAGTAAATCGTAAGTAATAAAGGCATGAACACTCATGTCTTTTTCTTCATGCTTTGATGCTCAAAGCTATAAAAATATTGTGAAATTTGTTATAATCTATAATATAGATAAAGAAAGGGGCTGGGAATATGCGAAAAATTTGGAAAGAATTGATTAGTATTTTATGTTTCATTAGTATTTATGGGATTTTGATATATGAACACGAAAAACACATGGGGAATGTTGTCGTGAAAGAAATTCCATATGTATTAATACTTTTATTCTCTGTTGTGGTTATTTTATGGAGTATTGATAAAATGAAGGTGTACCAACAGAAATCTAGATTGAATCGAAAAATGCAAGATTTATGTGATCAATATGATTTTGAATACGATGAAAATGAACATACGTTAAGGAACTGTGAAAGTTTATTGGATCAATTCAATCAACAACTAAAACAAGATGAATTAAATTTGGATACCTTTGAATATCGTTATCGAAAAATTGCGGATATTACTGGATTGATTATCTTTGAGTATAACTTTGTTAATGATACGATTTGTGATTCATTGAATTGGCATGCAGTTGGGAATGCTCACCAATTTGTAGAAGAATCAATTCAACATGAAATTGTACATCCTGAGGATGCAGAGCTCTTTCGCAACTACTTTACCAATCCACCTATTGTTGGTGCGATTAGTGAAATCCATATTCGCTTACGTACAAAGAATGATCCTACCTACTACATAACGGATATACGTGGAATTGTATTAGAAGGACTTAATGGAGAAGCAGAGAAGATTATAGGAAGTCGAATTCAAAGAGGAAAAGCATAAAAAAATACAGCTAAACTGTATTTTTTTATAACCTCTTTTCAAAGTTACCACTAATACTCATACCTTCATTAAAGATAATAAACGCATTAGGATCAATTGATAAGATAATTTTTTTCAATTGTGATACTTCATATTTATTGATAACAGTCATCAATACAAAGGTATCCGTTTTGGTATAGGCACCAGCGCCTTTCCAATAGGTAACCCCTCGTCTTGTCTCTTTCAAAATAGATTCTTGAACTTTATCATTCTTTGTAAAAATCATTGCGGTCATATTGATGTTTTGATAATGAATCTTATCTACCATCATATACATACATGCCGTATAAATAATGGAATATATAGCAGTGGATATAGTAAATAATAATGCACAACACACATAAATCAAAGCATTTACAACAATGGATAATTTTCCAACAGAGAAATTCGATTTCTTAGCGAAGTATACACCAAGGATATCCAATCCTCCTCCACTTCCCCCACTTCTAAGTGCCAACCCAATACCAAAACCACCAATCAATCCACCAATTAAACAAGCTGCTAGTACATCATCAATAATAGGTTTAGATGGAATCATCACGACAGTGAATGCAAGTGTTTGAGCAAGTACACATAATAACGTCTTTATAAAGAAACGTCTTGAGATACTACGATATGCCATAATAAAGAGCGGTACATTCATCGCAAAGTTAATAATACCCGCAATATCAAAACCACCAAAATCTAAATGTGCATATTGGGATAAAACAGAACGAATGATTTGCGCAATACCAATCACTCCTCCTGTATATAAATTAAGAGGTACAATAAATAGGTTTACACCAGCTGCAAATATAAATCCTCCAAAAATTACGTACGCATACTTTATATATTCTTTATTCTTTGTATTCATAAATATTCTCCCTGTATTAAACGCTAAAATTATAACATAAAAGTCGACCAGTGCAAGCACTCATCGACTTTCTTTTTATTTCCCTTGTTGGATACAATCCCCTTCAATATGTTTGATTCTACAAGTACTATCATAGCGTAAGGTTCCATTACAATAAATAGTATCTACAACACAGTGGCTACTCAAGACAATGTCTGTTGCGCTAATAGAATG
Organism: Amedibacillus sp. YH-ame6; assembly: GCF_053848845.1. Lineage (NCBI taxonomy): Bacteria > Bacillati > Bacillota > Erysipelotrichia > Erysipelotrichales > Erysipelotrichaceae > Amedibacillus > Amedibacillus sp. YH-ame6. The sequence goes on along the minus strand of NZ_JBSPEZ010000022.1, from coordinate 23,796 downwards.
GCATGTTAAATTTTGTGCAGTTAGCTTACTACATTCAATGTTGTTCGCACGATTCATTTTTTCAAACAACTTATTGTGTCCAAAATGAAAGAGGCCTCTAACTCCAATATACCCATAGTCTATTGTAATCTCGTCACCGAATAAATCATTGATACTTGCACATCCTTCAATGATTACTCGATCAGCATTCACTTCTCCACTATTTTTCAACATTCCTTCTACACGAATTTCATTCGCATAGATTTTACGATCTTCTGTTCTCAACATACCTTCGATGTTAAGTTGTTTTACGCGTATATCCCCTTTTACTTTGAACATACCTTCAATATTTAAAAGACCGCCCTTTAAATTTTGATCCGCATTACACGTACCTTCTATTTCCATAGTTTCAAATTCTACATTCCCTCTAATTTTCCCAACACCCTCTACTTTTATACGACCATAACTTCCTTCACTGATCGTCCCTAATCCCTCAATCTTTATATCCATTTGCTGTGTAGTCATACCATTTCACTCTCTTTCTAAATAATAAGCGTATTCCAATACATATACATCCGATTGCCACGAAAATCGGAAAACTCAATTTATAATCAATCCATCCATTCGCATTTGCTAAGAAGTAACATCCAAATAATAACATACCCATATTTGCGATATAGAATCCATAATCAATTATACCGATAATCGCAGGTATGATCAAAAACATAGTCCACCAACCTGGAAAGAAAATTGTAAACTCCCACCATTTCATTTGGTCTCCCAAATATCCAACACCGATTTCAATAAAGATCAAACCAATCAATATTTGTTTGGTGCGAAAACTTAAACGTCCTATCATTCTTTTATCCTCCTAAAATGTACTTTGATACTTTAGCTTGATAGCGCTACTGATATCTTGTAAACTTATTTCTTTCATTACTTGTATACGTTTATCCAAGAACTTTGTATTTTTATCTTGTACGAGTATCATATAGTAGTCTTCCTTCACTTTGATAAGCAATAAGGTATAATCAATACTGTTCAATCCTTGTAAATTCATTGTCATATACGTTATTAAATCTTTAATCGTTGTTTCATCCAATGTATATTCTTCCACACATTTGCTATAGGCAACCATTAAAATCACTTCACTATAACTAAATTCATCTTTTTGTAAACTATCCATAAATCCAGCGACAACTTGATCATCCAATTCTTTGATTTGTTCTAGTGCCTCTTCATCGAATGTTTCACTACTGTGTGTAGGATTTAACATCTTGGATAATTCGTCTAACGAGTATACATCTTTCAATTGTTGAATCATTTCAATTCTCTTTAAAATCTCTTCCCTAGGAAAATACGTTTCCTGTCCTGTGTAAGAAGAACGTTTTTCAAACCATTCCTCTGGAATCAAACCTTCGCGTTTCCAACGATATAGTTGTCCATAAGAGATTTTTGTTTCTTCCAATAAATCTTTCTTTGATATCTCCATAAGTCACCTTCTAACGTAACAATGTTTTGTTACACTCATATATTAGCATAACATTGTTACATTGTAAATAGATTTGTATAATTTTTTTTATTTTATACGAAACCGTTTTCACTTATCGGATAATAAAAGCATTCGAAAAAAGCTAGGTAAAAATTACCACAAAGTTATTGACCGGTGGTCATTTTAGGTTTAAACTAATACAATGTAATGATTAAGGAGGTACTTTTTATGGAGACACTAGATAAATCCGCACGTATTCAACAAGCTGCGATCGCCCTCTTCAAGGAACAAGGCGTAGAGTCTACTTCTGTTAATGAAATCGTAAAAAGAGCCAATGTAGCAAAAGGAACATTCTATTTGTATTACAAAGATAAGAGTGCTTTGATTTCGCAAATTCTAACAAAACAACATGGAACCTTAATCAATGAGATAGTCAATAGATCGTATGAGAAATCAAAGAAACAAGGATCTTGTTGGAAACAAACCTTTGTAGAAGAATTGATTCAAAATCATCGTTGTGATCCTTTGTTATTAAAGACCATTCAAAAAAATATGCCTTATATATTAGATACAGAAGAACATAGAAGTATTGTCTTTAAAGAAGTAGAACGCCTTGAAGAATTCTTGAGTCTATGGAAACGTGAAGGTGAAGAAGATCGTATGACATTGAATCGTATGATGTTGTTAATGGAAATTGTAAGTGTTATTTGTTACAATGCCCTATCCTTTGATCACCCAGATATATTAGAAAATTTATTACCTGAAGTAAAACGTGTAGCAAAATGCATTATGGATAGTGAGGTGGATATTCGTGAGTTATAAATTAGGAATCGATGTTGGATCTACAACATTAAAAGCTGTGGTCTTAAATGATCATGATGATATCATATACAAAAGTTATGAGCGTCATAAATCCAAAGTAAGAGAAATGAGTGTTACAAAAATTCAAGAGTTAAGAGAGTTACTTGAAGGACAAGAAATCACCTTAGCTATTACAGGGAGTGCTGGATTGGGTATCGCAAATGATGCCAACTTCCCTTTTGTACAAGAAGTGTTTGCTAGTGCACAAGCTGTAAAGAAATATTATCCACAAACTGATGTCGTAATTGAACTAGGTGGAGAAGATGCCAAAATCATCTTTTTAAGAGGCGCTTTAGAAGAACGTATGAATTCTACTTGTGCTGGTGGAACAGGAGCGTTTATCGACCAGATGGCTACCTTGTTGAATGTTGATTTAGAAACTATGGATACACTATCTTTGCAACATACAACCTTGTATCCAATTGCTTCTCGTTGTGGAGTATTTGCGAAAAGTGATGTACAACCCTTAATCAATCAAGGGTGTGAAAAAAGTAATTTAGCCGCAAGTATTTTTCAAGCCGTAGTGGATCAAAGCATTGCGGGTTTGGCCCAAGGACGTAACATTGAAGGAAATGTTTTATTTTTAGGTGGACCCCTTCATTTTATGAAGGGACTACAAGAGCGTTTCATGGAAACTTTACATCTAGATGATACACAAGCAAACTTTCCTGAATTATCCCCTTATTTCGTTGCTTTAGGAAGTGCTGTGTATGCAGGAAGTGAATCTAAGACATACCGTTATGATGAAATTTTAAAACGTATGCAAGAAATGTCTGTTAAGAAAGTAGAAACCGCTGGATTACCTACCCTATTTGAAAACGATGAAGAATACCTTGATTTTATAAATCGCCATCATCATGCGAAAGTAAAAAAAGCAGATATTCATACCTATATAGGAAATGCTTATCTTGGTATTGATGCAGGAAGTACAACTACAAAGCTTGTTTTGATTGATGAAGATTGTAAAATTTTATATGAAAGTTATACAAGCAACCAAGGAAATCCTGTAGATGTTATAAAACAAGAACTCTTAAACATCTATGAACAAATAGAAGATCGTATCAAGATTACACAAAGTGCTGTGACTGGATATGGAGAAGAACTAATCAAACGTGCTTTTCATTTAGATATCGGTATCGTGGAAACCATTGCACACTATACGGCTGCTAAACATTTTAATCCAAATGTTGATTTCATTATCGATATTGGTGGACAAGATATGAAGTGCTTTCGAATCAAAGATAATTCCATCGATGATATTTTACTAAACGAAGCTTGTTCGAGTGGTTGTGGAAGTTTCATTGAAACCTTTGCGAAAAGCATGGGGCATGATATTCAAGCTTTTGCACAAATGGGGCTTATGGGAAAACACCCTGTTGATTTAGGAACACGTTGTACTGTATTTATGAATTCTTCTGTAAAACAAGCACAGAAAAATGGTGCTTCTATGGAAGATATATCTGCTGGTTTATGTATGAGTGTCGTAAAGAACGCCCTATATAAAGTCATCCGTGCCAAGAGTGCAGATGATATTGGAAAAGAAATTGTTGTACAAGGTGGAACGTTCCTAAATGATACCGTACTACGAAGTTTTGAGATTGAATTAGGCAGACAAGTGATACGTCCTAGCATTGCCCATTTAATGGGAGCTTATGGAGCTGCCTTACTTGCGAAAGAAAAACACAAAGAAACAAGTACAATCCTTTCTCATGAAGACATCAAAAACTTTACACACACTTCCAAAGCCATTCATTGTGGTTTGTGTACCAATCGTTGTAATTTAACAGTGAACACGTTCTATGATGGTTCTAAACACATTGCAGGAAATAAGTGTGAACGTCCAATTACAGGAAAAGGAAACAGTGAAAAGCTTCCAAACTTATATGAATTTAAATATGAAGAACTTATGAAATTAAAAGGCTATCCTGGAGTTCGTGGAAAGATTGGCATCCCGATGGTACTCAATATGTATGACAACTTACCATTCTGGCATTCTTTCTTTACCAATCTTGGATATGAAGTCGTATTAAGTGATCGTTCAAGTAAGGCTTTATATGCTATGGGACAACACACGATATCTTCCGATACCATTTGTTATCCTGCAAAACTAGTACATGGACATATCCAATCCCTAATCAATAAAGGTATCTCTACAATCTTCTATCCTTGTATGAGTTATAACGTAAACGAAGGTATGGGTGATAATCACTATAATTGCCCTGTCGTTGCCTATTATCCAGAAGTAATCGAAGGAAATATGGATTTACAAACTACAAACTTCCTATATCCATATGTATACATGGACGATAAATCCACATTTGATAAAAAATTGTTTGCTTACTTCCAACAAAAACAAATGGGAATATCCTATCAAGAAGTACGTGCAGCTAGCACCCACGCCTATCTTGCCTATGATGCATATAAAGATAAAGTAAAAGAAGAAGGAACACGTGCTATTCAGTATGCAAAAGAGCATGGTAGAGATATGATTCTATTAGCAGGAAGACCTTACCATATTGATCCACAAGTAAATCATGGAATTCATCGCTTATTAAGTGATCTTGGCTGTGTAGTACTAAGTGAAGATTGTATTGAAAAACAACCAACCATGCCAAAACTACATACGTTAAATCAATGGACCTTCCACTCTCGCATGTATAACGCTGCACAATTTGTCACAACCCAAGAGAATATGGAACTCATTCAACTCGTTAGCTTTGGGTGTGGAATTGATTCCATTACATCAGATGAAGTCAAAGATTTATTAAGAGACAACAACAAATTATATACCCAAATAAAAATAGATGAAGTAGATAATTTAGGAGCTGTAAAGATCCGTTGTCGTTCCCTATTAGCCGCAATGGATGAAAGGAAGGGTGATGAAAAATGAATCGTGTAGAATTTACAAAAGAAATGAAAAAAACACATACTATTTTGGTTCCCATGATGTTACCTATTCATTTTGCATTCCTACAAAACATCTTACAAAAAGATGGTTATAAAGTAGAAATACTAAAAACAGAAGGACAACAAATCATTGATGAAGGTTTAAAAAATGTTCATAATGATACATGTTACCCTGCCTTATTGGTCATTGGTCAAATGATTGATGCGCTAAAAAGTGGAGCATATGATGTGGATCATGTAGCCCTTGCAATTACGCAAACAGGTGGAGGATGCCGTGCATCAAATTACATCCACCTTCTTCGTAAAGCATTGATACAAGCTGGCTTTGCACACGTACCAGTTATCTCCGTTAACTTTTCCAATCTAGAAAAGAACAGTGGATTTAAACTAACTCCAAAAATTTTATTACGCATCATATATGCCTTTTTATATTCTGATATGTTGATGTGGATTAAAAACCAATGTAAACCTTATGAAGTTATCAAAGGAAGTGCAGATGCGCTTGTTACAACATGGGTGGAAACAATCACTGCGCAATTTGATACCTTTCAGTTTCTACGTTTGAAGAAAAATTATAGAGAAATGCTTCATGATTTTGCTTCCATTGAACGTAGTACAAAACCAAAGATTCAAGTTGGCATTGTTGGTGAAATCTATATGAAATACGCTCCACTTGGAAATGGAGACTTAGAAGATTTCCTTATCAAAGAAGGATGTGAACCTGTCCTTTCTGGAGTCATGGATTTTGCATTATACTGTTTAGAAAATTCCTGTATTGACCATGAATACTACAACCACCATAAATGGAGTCATGTGTTCATACGATTAGCAAATACGTATATTCAACATTTACAAAGTTCTGCCAATATCACCATCAAAGAACAAGGTGTTTTTCGTGAACCAGATACCTTCAAAGAAGTTATTGCTTGTAGTGAAGGTATTATAAATCGTGGAAATAAGATGGGAGAAGGTTGGCTATTAACAAGTGAAATGGTTGCGCTTATCAAACAAGGAATCAATAATATTGTATGTTGTCAACCATTTGGCTGTCTACCGAATCATATTGTCGCTAAAGGAATGACAAGAAAACTAAAAACAATTTATCCAAATGCAAACATCGTTGCGGTTGATTATGATCCAAGCGCCACCAAGGTGAATCAAGAAAATCGTTTAAAGCTTATGTTATCTAACGCACGTATGAATGAACAATTTTATGGAAGCGATGAAGTAAAACTAGAACATGATAATGCACATGCGTATGCATATGAATCAAGATAAAACAAAACAGACACCATTTCGATTATGAGATGGTGTCTATTTCTTTTCTTAATTTATTCCTCTTTTGATAATACGATACTTGCAATACCACATAACAACCCAGCAATTGGGAAGACTAGCCAAGAACGATCCCAACTATCCCCCATAAAACTCCATGTAAGATACACAATCACTGCGCCAATCATAATGCACCCACACCATTTTCCAACCTTGCTTTCCCTCTTTGCCTTCGCAAGTTCTTCTTCACTTTTAGGAATGGTATCTGTAAACTTTGACTTCATCATACCGAAGTATACAAAGTTCACAACCGCAATATCAATCATGAACATCCAAACTCCATTTGCAATATTTTCAGCCACCATCAAATCCAACAGTATTTGAACAGCAAAGGATATCAAAATAATACCAACCCCTACAACCATAGAGATGCGATACTTACGCTCATTTTCTTCAATCTCTTCTTCCGTATAAATATTCTGTGGTTTTTTTGGATATTTCTTTTGGAAAGCATCGGATTGCATACCATAATAAATAAACACCAATACCCCAATCGCAACACATACAAAGAAAGTAATTCCTAATATTTCTTCCTGTTCACCTACAAAATATGGTTCTAAAAATGCCCCAGACACAATCCCCAACAATACCATGAAAACTCCAAAAGAGATTGCCTTTGCCATACGATTACAATGCAAATCATACTTTTGTATGCCTACCATATCTCTTTCGCTCACATCCCCTTTTAATAACTCATCCAAACTTGTACGAAACAAATCACATAAAGCCATCAGTTTATCCAATTCTGGATACCCACTTCCATTCTCCCACTTGCTAACAGCTTGTCTAGATACGTTTAGTTTATCTGCTAGCTCCTCTTGTGAATAGCCATTCTGTTTTCTTAATTCTCTTAAATTTTCCTCAAATTTCATCTTTTTCACCTCACCAATATCGTACCTATTTTACCCTTTAATCACTACCAACCTACGTTTGCACTTATGTAATTTTATGTCAACTTTGCGTTGCATATGCCTTATTTATCGCTGTATGCACTATATCTTATCATATTTTTAATAGTTCTAACAGATTGACTTCAATTTTCCAATATGATAGGATTGTTTTGTAATAAAAGGAGATTTTGATTATGAATACCATCATCCTTGATAAAATGAGAAGACGAAGCTGCTCTATGCATTTGGTAACGATGAAACATTGTATAGAGCAAAATAGATTCTAACTTCATCGAAACGAGCATACTTCATCCTATTATAGTAGGATATCTTTTTGCTTGTTTTGTGTAGGATGTTTCTTTTAGGCTGTGTACAGTGTGTACTACAGCTTTTATTTTGTATTATAAATACGTCAACTTATATTTGAAAGGAACTATATATTATGAATGCAACCCATTGGAAATCTTCCATTATCAAATTTTTAAGTGCTCAAACTATATCCCTTTTTGGATCTTCCATTGTACAATATGCAATTGTTTGGCACATCACTCTAACCACATCCTCAGGTACAATGCTTATGCTATCCACCTTATGTGGGTTTCTACCTCAGATAGTAATATCTTTATTTGCTGGTGTTTGGATTGATACGTATAATCGAAAAACATTGATTCAATTATCAGATAGTATCATTGCCCTATCTACTCTTTTATTAGCTCTACTTTTCTTAGCAGGATATCAAAACATGTATCTATTACTCACTGTACTTATGATACGCTCTGCGGGTACTGGAATACAAACACCTGCAGTAAATGCATTTATTCCTCAAATCGTTCCCCAGGAACACCTCATGAGAGTTCAAGGAATACAATCTACACTCTCTTCTATGATGATGTTTCTATCTCCAGCTATTGCGGGTGCCATTCTTTCTGTAACCTCATTAGAAGTCACCTTACTCATTGATGTGGTTACTGCGTGTATTGCGGTAGGGATTACCATCACAATCAAATACACACCCTACAAAAAACAAACGGAAACAAAGAATACATATATCGAAGATATCAAGAATGGCTTCTTATATCTAAAAACGAATCGTTTCATAAAAAGATTGCTTCTTTTTCAAATCATCATTTTAATCTTGATTAGCCCCTCTGCCTTTTTAACACCACTTATGGTAAGTAGAAGCTTTAGTAGTGAATTGTGGAGATTGACCGCAAGTGAAATGACATATAGTTTAGGAATGATTTTAGGAGGTGTTTTGATAGCCTCTTGGGGTGGTTTTAAACAAAAACTAAAAACAACCCTTCTTGCGGGAGGTATGTATGGAGCTTTCATGATTGGATTAGGTGGTTCTCCCATCTTTCTCATGTACCTTGTATGCAATACCCTCATTGGAATAACATCCCCTTGCTATAACGCACCAATTAGTGTAACAATACAACAGGAAGTCGAACCCCAAATGCAAGGAAGAATCTTTTCCTTTATGCAAATTGCGACCTCTTGTGCACTTCCCTTTGGTATGATGATATTTGGTCCTCTAGGTGATCAAATATCCATTCCTCTTATTCTAATTGTAACAGGAAGCATGGTTGTTTTACTATCCATATGTGCATGGAAGTTTCAATATTTAACACAACACTGAAAGAATGACTGGTTAGCGTACTGCATAACCAGTCATTTTATTCTATTTGCCAATCTATTTCCTTATTTCCATGATCTTTCAAAAAAGCATTTGCTTTTGAGAAATGACGACATCCAAAGAACCCATACTCTACACTATAAGGACTAGGATGTGAAGACATTAATATTAGGTGATTCTTATTCGTAATCAAATCTGCTTTCGCTTTTGCTTGTTTTCCCCATAACATAAAAACAAAAGGGTTTTTTCGCTCATTCAATTTTCGAATGATTTCATACGTTAGTATTTCCCATCCCTTACCGGCATGCAAATTCGCAACACCCCTTCGCACCGTTAGAACCGTATTGAGTAAAAGTACACCTTCCTTTGCCCATTTAATCAATTCCCCATGCCTTGGAATATTACACCCTACATCATGCTGTAACTCCTGATAAATATTAAGCAAAGAAGGTGGAATAGACACATCCTTCTTTACAGAAAAGCACAAGCCATGAGCTTGCCCTTCTCCATGATATGGATCTTGTCCTAAGATAACTACTTTTACATCTTGAAACGCAGTATACTTTAAAGCATTAAAAATATCATACATATTTGGATAGATGCTTTGTGTCTTATATTCATAAGCTAGAAAATTCCGCAATTTCAAATAATACTCTTTTTGAAATTCATCTTTTAATATAATGTCCCAATCATTTCCAATTTGCACCATAACTATACCCTCATCTTAGGAATTCATCATATCATATTTTTACTCTTTCTTGAACACTATAAAAAAAGAAGACAGATTGTCTTCTCATCACTTTCGCTTTGTGGCTTCTATAGAATCTTTTAAATCCGTTAGATACATCCAGCGATCCATCATTTCTTCCAATGATTCTTCAAGTTGTATCCGTTGTTCACTAAGATTTTGTAACCTCACAAAATCATCTCCACATTGTGCCATTTCTACATCGATTTCATCAATGTTTTGTTGTACTTTCTCGATATTGCTTTCCATATGTTCCAATTCTTGTTTTTCTTTTGTTGACATACGAACACTTACATTACTACGTGGTTTTTCTTCTTTCTTTACAGTCGTTGTGTTTGATTGATCCAACTCAATGTACGTACTATATCCACCGATGAACTGTTTGATATTTCCTCCTTGAAACACAAAGAGTTTATCACAAATACGATCTAAGAAATAACGATCATGGGAAACCACAATGATAGCTCCATTAAAATCATCCAAGTAATCTTCTAAAATTTGTAATGTCGCAATATCTAAATCATTGGTAGGTTCATCTAAGAATAAGATATTAGGAGCCTGCATTAATACCTTTAATAAATAAAGTCTTCTTCTTTCTCCTCCAGATAATCTTCCGATAGGAGTATATTGCATTTTCTTAGGGAAAAGGAATCGTTCTAACATTTGAGAAGCGCTATAAGTTCCCTCTGCAGTTTTCACTTCATTGCTCGTATCACGAATATAATCAATCACATTCTCTGACATATCCATGTCTTCATGTCCTTGTTTAAAATATGCTAAACGCACGGTTTCCCCATGTACAACTTCCCCTTCATCGGGTTGTAGTTCTTTGGAAAGAATGTGTAACAAAGTACTTTTTCCACACCCATTCACACCCAATATTCCTATACGATCATTTCGAGTCATCTGATACGAAAAGTCATGGAATAAGGTACGTTTACCATAACATTTACTAACTCCTTCTATTTCGATTGTTTTCTTTCCTAATCTAGAAGTAATGGTATCCAGTGTTACATTCTTTTGATCTTGTATCTTTCCCATATCATTCAGTTTATGGAAACGATCAATACGCTCTTTACTCTTTGTACCTCTTGCCTGTACACCAGCTCTCATCCAAGCCAATTCTTTACGTAAAATATTCTGACGTTTCTTTTCACTTGATAAAGCCATTTCTTCTCGTTGTGCCTTTAATTCAAGAAAGGTTGAATAGTTAGCTTCATAGGTATATAGTTTCGTTTGATCAATTTCTACAATCTTATCGCATATACGTTCTAAGAAGTATCGATCATGCGTTACCATCAACAATGCACGATTTGATTTTATCAAATATTTCTCTAACCATTCAATCATCTCGTTGTCTAGATGATTGGTTGGCTCATCTAAGATGAGCAAATCACACGGATTCAATAAAGCCCTTGCCAAAGCAACGCGTTTCTTTTGTCCGCCTGACAATTCTTCAATCTTAGCTTCCATTGTTTGCATACCCAATTTATTTAAGATTGCCTTTGCCTCAAATTCTTGTATCTCTTTATCTAATACTAAAATTTGATGTAAGATATCCAATCCTTTTTCAAATACAGGAGCTTGAGGAAGATATGAAATACGAAGACCATTCTTTTTGATAATCGTACCAGTTTCATATGTTTCTTCACCCGCTATAATTCTTAGCAAGGTTGTTTTTCCAGTACCATTGACTCCAATCAGCGCTATTTTATCATGATCTTCAATCGCAAGATCGATATCATCTACAATGCATTTTACATTCTGATGCTTTGTTATGTGTTCCATTGATATTAACATGTATTCATCCTCGATTTCTGTGTTCTATTTTATCATAGCGGACAAGAAAGAAAAAGAATTAGATTCCTTTTACTCTCATACCCTTTGGATATTTATTCTTTAATACTATACCATCACCCTTTGCATAAGCAATTGGATGGTGTTTCCAAGTTAAACAAGTATATCCTTTATACCCAGGAACTTGTAGCTAGTTTCCTTTTACGTAAGATAAACATTCTTCTTCTGACATATCATACACATTTTGATAGGCTTCTTCATAAACAGAAGAAGTATAAAAGTGTTGATGTGGTTCTATGCGGTTTTTTACTAATTCTCCCACAAGAGTACCTTGTCTAAGGATTTTTGTTTTTTTCAAAAGAACAAAGGGACTTTGTTTGATATACAATTTATCCCGTAATTGTACATGATATGGAGGAATGCTTGTGAGCTGCGTTTGTAGGAATTCTTTTACATATGGTGGAAGAATGTCGTTGGAGGCAACTTGTAATTTTGTAGATTCACTTTTGCCTTTCTTTTTTAGTTTGGCAACAAAATGACCTTCCCCTTTATCCATTGGTAAGATTCGAATCAATTTTTTTGTGTCTAAATCTTCATATGCTAACCCTGACCTTCCAAAGGAAACCTCTGGATCTATAAGTTGCATATCTGGATAGTTCTTTAGAAACTGTGCAATGACTTCTTCATTTTCTTCCATTGCATAGGTACAAGTGGAGTACACCAAGATGCCATCTCCCTTGAGTGCCATATATGCACTATCTAAAATATGTAACTGACGCATGGCACATGCATGCACATGTTCAACGCTCCAATCTTCCATCGCTTTACTATGTTTTTTGAACATGCCTTCACCACTACATGGTGCATCTACCAAAACACGATCAAAACAACCTTTCATCTCTTTACACAATACTTCAGGATGAGCATTGGTAATCATGCATTCGCTAAATCCTAGGCGTTCCATATTACTCAACAATATCTGCGCTCTTTTTGGTTCAATTTCATTACTTACTAAGAATCCACTATGATTTAATTGAGTCGCAATCTGTGTGCTCTTTCCACCAGGGGCAGCACACAAGTCCAATACCCAATCTCCTTTTTGGACATTTAATACTTCCACAGCAGAGCTTGCGCTAGGTTCCTGTAAGTAACAAAGACCTGCAAGGTGTGCTGGATGATTTCCAAGCGCTCGTGTATTCGATGGTATATAGAACGATTGCGTACAGATTGAAGAGGGAGATAATTCACATACATCCAACGATTGAAAATCTTCAATGCTTATTTTGGATGTATTTACTCGCAACCCTCGATATACTTCTTTATCAAGACTTTGTACATAGGCTTCATATTCCTCATGCAAATATTCTTTCATTCTGTTTAAAAATTGTTCCTTCATACCATTTCCTCTTTCCAATCACTATTCCACATCCATAAATTCCTCTTCAATTACATTGCTTTTCTTAATAGTTCTATGAAATGCTAATTTCAACACCATGACAACTACCAACAACAATAACAGAGGTAAAGCTAACGCATACAAAATCGTTGAGGATGCCGCCAACGACAAATATATAATCAAAATAAAGGTACCTAATGCTAAGGTTCCACATAACCATCCAAACAATGCTCGCATCCATAAGATGGACGTGAAGTATTGAATCATCATTTTCTTAAGAGCTGATTTTCTCTCTCCAAAAAGATAATAAATCGTACATTCATTGCGCATAAATCCAATGCTTGATTTTAATAAGAACACAAAAATACCTATGAAGACAAGAAGTGATATTCCCCCCATAGCAAACAACAATGCATCTAAATTCTTTAAGTCCACAACGAAGAATTTTAACAATGTTGAATTATACAAGAATGCATTATACGATGGTTCCTTATTCAAATAAGAAAGTGCTTTTTTCATCGTTGTTTCATCATCCGTATGAAAAAACACTTCTTTGACATACACGTTATCACTATTGTATGATTCGATTGCTTTAGGATTCACATAGGCAGTTCCCATTTGGCGATTATTCGCATATTCCTCTACATAATCATAACTCACTGGAATTACAAAGCCCTTGATTTTTTTATTAACACTCATAATATTGGTGCTAATGGGATTATTGTTTACTGTGTATGCTTGCATATTTATCTTTTTTCCGATCCATTCATTCGCGAACGTTTGAAATCCTTGTACCTTCTCTTCAAATGTTACATTCTCCTGGGAGAGTAAGTATAAATATTGACTGCGATATCCCATATCTAAAGCCATATCAAAATCCAATATAACTTCATCTTCACTAACATCATGATTATTTACAACTTCCTTACCATCATAATAATACATATTATGTTCTACGGTTAGGATATGTTGAAATTCACTTAATTCACGATTACCATAAATCAATCGCTTATATGATTTTTGAAATACTTGATCTTGAAGGATACGATAATTAGAAATGAATCCCTTTTTCACATAAAAACTATCTTGCATCATAGTTCCTGTTTCTATCTCTCCATTATATCCTTTCATATCCAATTCCATATTCATATTATCTTCATGTTGTGAAGGAAATATGCCTGTGATATCCATTGTATTGCCATACCAAGAAACGCTACATTGTAACATCTCTTCCATTTGTTCTTCACTATTTTGGAAAGATGTTCCTAGATAATCTTTTAATATGGTATACGCTTGTGAAGAGGATAAGGCAATCTCGTTATAGTTTTCTGGATAACGACCTACAATTTTCTTTAACCCAATATTGGAGGGACTATCTGCCTCTATGATGGTATACTCATCTAAAATATTTTTAACACTTGTATCAATGGTGGTACCATAGGCAAAAAACATAGATGCTTTAGGATCCACTGGATAATAGCCAAGAACTAATTGATCTCCTAATTTTTCTTTTAAGACTGATATATCGTCTTGATTCAAAGTCGCATAAAAATTATTCTTTATAATATTATCGTTGGATTTTGCGACTTTTTCCACTGCCACAATACTAGAACCTTTTTCTTTCATTAGTCGTGTTTGAATATCAATGATATTTAATGTAGTAGAAAAGATTGCGGTAGAAAGACAAATAAAAGCTACAATTCCCAACACGGATACACAACGAAGTTTCCAACGAATAAAGGTATGCATACGTTCTTGTAAATCTGTAATATTTGAACGGGTTAATTGAAATATATCCCGATTATGATTGATTTGTATAAAATCCTCTTCCTTAGCAATAGAATCAGAAAGAATATAACCATGTTCTATTTCTATAATACGATTACTAAAAGGATAACAACGCTGATCTCCAATCACAATGACAAGCATTTGACTTCTTACTTCTTCAAGTAATGGATAAAAGGATTCTAATTCCTGAGATGACAAAGGACAACTCTGTGTATCAAACACCAACATCATCGGTTGTCGAAGTACACATCGAAGCAACACCATTTTCCATTGTTCTTTGGTTGTTAAATCTTCCGCAAGGATATTTTGTTTATCATACAGTCCCCAGTTTATAAGTTCTTGTTCCATCTTATCACTAGGATATTCTAACCCCATTGTTACATTATAATAAACACTTTTGTCTTTTAATATTTGAAAATTATGAAAGAGTGAACTTACAAAAGTGGAGCGATAAACACTTCTTTCTTCTTCACTGAAGCTTTGCATAGATTGATTGTTATAGTGAAGTGTACCCCCTTCAGGTTGTTGAATGCCAGATAATACTTGTGCCAATGCATGGTGCAAAGAAGTTGAGTCTGTATGGATACATACGATACCTTGATTTGGTAGCGAAAAAGATGCACCTTTCAACAGCGTACGTTGTTTTTCATCGTGAATGTACAAACCTTCTACTTTAAGCATAGCATCACTCCTTACCATAAGGCTAATCTTAATGATTATCTTTGTCAATCCAATCGATGCGATTGTAAGAAAGATGTTAGAAATCTACTTGCTTATTTTACCATGTTTCCGGGTGTTGTAGAAGATAAACACAATCAAAGCTATATATTTTTCACTCTTGTATGAGGAAGTTCTATATAGATTATTTGCATATAACCAAACAAAATCGTTTACTCAACAAAAAAAGCTTTTCTAATACCCTATGTGGATACTCGATAAAGCTTTCGGAGTATAAAAAGTACGATAAACTGTAATAGCACTAACACAATTAAGACAACGGGTAGAAATAATACAATTCCAGTCATTTTATATAAAGCATAAATAAAACTGATTTTTGGAGGAGCGCCAACAAACATAAATTGGGTTTTTAAGCCAACATTTACAAAGAATGCAATGGTAAACATACTACATATAAGAATCGTATTCTTTTTTAAATGTACGTAGGACAATAGTCTTTGATCCTTTAATTGTATGAGCGCAAATAAAACAAAGGAACCATGCAAACAATAGAAATTGATTACACGATAAGAGAAGGCTGGATATAATTCAGAAATATTTGCAGGGTATATCATCGCAACACAACCTGCTACCAAACCAACTACACCTCCAAAGAAGCGCAAAGATTCCTTTTTCGTAAATATTGCAAGTGCATTCATGTATGCACATAAAGAACACAATTCAAGTGGTAAAATCTGAATCCAGACATCATGGGTGCAGTTGAACACTAACCACATTGTATATATGGCTTCCTCAATTAAAAAATAGCATGCCATATACGTTAAGAATTTATGCTTTTTCTCTTCGTTTTGATGATTATAAAAGCGATATAAAAAAACTATCAAAGCTACAACCAATCCTAAATATAGAACATGATAAAGTGAGAATGATAAAAATGCATTCTTTAGTTCCTTCATGTTTTCGTAAAATGTAAAAAAGTCCTTCATGCCATCACCACAATTAGTTTACCATATTTTTACATAATATGCTTTTTTATTTCTTGAACTCCGTCTTTTAATAGAACTTGAGCTATGTCCTATCTATCTGTTATAATTAAACGAGCATTAGGAAAAAGAGGTATCTTTATGAGAATCGATCATATCAGAATGGATGAAATCACATATAAAAAGCAAGAGTATTCTCCTGCTTTGTTGGAAAGTTTAAAACGTATTGGATTGAATTTTCCAATTCGTGTACGAATGCACCAAGATGGTTATGTATGCAGTGATGGAAATAAGCGTTTATCTGCAATCGAAGATATTCTAAAACAAGATCCAAATTTTTCTCGTTTTCAAACTATTAAAGTAATTATAGAGGAGTATGCACGAACAGCCGCTCCTCATAGTTTGCACAATCATCATTAAAACTCAATTTGTTCATCTTCATTAAACATTGTTTTATGTCCATAATATAAGGAGCAAAAGACAGATAAACATACTACCGTACAAATCGCGATCATAATTGCGATTTGATATAGGATAGCTGTTGTAGGAAGTGTTCCTGATAATATTTGTCCAGTCATCATACCTGGTAAAGAAACTATCCCCATACCAATCATAGAATTAAGTGTAGGTAAAAGTGCAGTTTCTAAGGCTTGTGCGACAAAAGGTTGCATAATTGCTTGAGGTCTTGCGCCAAAATTCAATAAAGCTTCCACTTGTTTTGTATTTGCCTTTAGCGACTCGCTAAAGGTTTTTAAACCTAAATTTAGTCCTGTCATGACATTACCGAAGATCATTCCACTCAATGGGATTGCATATTGAGGATCCCATAAATTTTCTTGTATAATACAAGTAATAAAAAATATGACAACACCCAATCCTGAACATGCCAAAGATAGTGCAATAATGATTTTAAAACGCTTGTTCAATTGTGGATTTCTTGAGAGTACGCGATGTATCGCAAACCCTACCATCACCACAATGTACAAAAATGTAAATATAGGATGATCGTGTTCGAATATATACATCAAAACAAAACCCGCAAGCATCAACTGTATACTCATTCGTATACTACCCAACAATAGCAATTTACTTTGTTGGATTTTACACTTCTTCATAATACCTAACACAATAAGTAATAAGACATAAATTAAGAAGAAGTTTGCGATATTAATCTGCGCTGCCGTTCTCATTTACATGCCCTCAATTCTATATGATTTTGCGCGAAGGTTTTGATTAAGGACGCATCATGACTGATTACTACCAATGTCATGTTATGTTCTTGTACGTAGTGTACAATATTGTGCATGACTTCTATTGATAACTCTGCTTGTAAAGCAGAAGTAGGTTCATCCAACAATAATACCTTTGGTTTTAAACTTAAGGCAATGCTTTGAAATATGCGTTGACGTTCTCCACCAGACATCGTATCACAACAGGTGTCTAAGGTTCCTTTGAAACAACAAATCTCTAAGTATTCTTTTATTTCTTCTTCCTTTGGGCATTCACTTTCATGATAGTCATGGAATTGCTTAAAGTTATCTACAATCGTATCTGAAAATAAGTACGGTACTTGAGAAACCATAAGTACATCTCTTCTCAACTGTATCTTGTCCATAGTATGTAAGTTTTTATCACGATAATAAATATCTCCACTGCTTTGTTTCACAGTGCCATTCAACAATTTAAATAACGTTGTCTTTCCACAACCACTATCTCCACTTATAAAAGCTATTTCATGTTCTTTTATATTGATATTTGGATATTTGATTCGATTAGCAAACATCACCTGTTGCATTCGTAAAATTTCCATTTCTCTTCTCCTAAAAATACGAACTCATGATATCATCACAAGAACGTATATACAAGTCATAATTTTACTTCTCTTCTTTTTGATGATAACAATTTTGTAAATGGACCATTTTTTCCGCAACCAATTTTCCCGCAAAAGACATAGTTGCCATTTTAATTGCCGTATTTTGTAATGTAATTCCCTCTAACATGAGAGTTCCTTCTCCATTTTTCAAATGTATCGCAACTGCTTTCATCGCTGCTTCTTGTTCCTCACAAAATAGATTAAAGGCCTCTTTCAATCCATTAATATTAGATTGATATTCAATTCCTTCCTTTACTTCTGTAATCGTTAATACTTGTTTCAATAAGGTGATTGCAATTAAATACGCAAGATGTATTTTATTATAACGTTTCTTTTCTGCTTTTGGTATAAGTTTAAGCTTTACATAGTTATTGATCATTGCGCTCGTTAAAATCGTGTCTTCTTTATCATCGAACAAGCTATGTACATATCCTTCTATCAACGTAATTACCTGATCCAAATATAAATCAAAGCTTGGTAATTCTTCCCATCGTGGCAAATGAAACTCTAGGAGTGTATCACTCCATATCTCAAGATCCTTCTTTAAACTCGTCATGTTCTCAACTTCTTTCGGTTTCTAATATTAGTATATAATATTATGAAGATTACCTCAAGGAAATTCACGCATACAACAAGCACAAAAAAAGACTGCGAACAGTCTTATCGTTTATATTTTTTCATGAATGGTTTCAATGCATTACATACGAGTAAACAAGATAATGCACCAAGTATTGCTTCGGCAATTCCATTGGTAGTAACAACTCCCAATAATACACCTACTAAAGCCGTATAAGAAATCCCTACCGCTTGTGCATAGGGTGCCCCAAAGAACACATAGATTCCTAATAATACAAGTACCGTATTGGTAATTGCGCCTGTTAATGCTCCTGCTACTACACTTACATGATCGTTAACTTTTTTCTTTTGTAATATTTCAAACATCCATCCTGCTAGAAAACCTAACAGAATTCTAGGGACAAATGCGATTAACAAGCTTGTCCAATTTCCACTCATAGTTCCAACGGTTATAAATGGTGAGAATACAAAGGATGTAATTCCAGGACGTAATGTTGCGTTAATAACACTGGTTAATCCAAATACAAAACCAAGTTGTGCTCCAGCTTTCTTACCAAATAAGATTGCCGCAATGATGACAGGAATGTGCATCGTTGTTAAACTCAATGGTCCAATTGCTAGATAGCCAAGTGGTGTTACCACCAATACTACCTGTATGGCTAAAAAAAGTGCCATAAAAGACATGTACTGCGTTTTCTTTGTTTTCATTTTTCCTCCACTATCGCTCACTTAGGATGCGATGTCTTTCTTGGTGTCTATCGTAAGCGTCCCGTTTTTATAAGCGTCGATCGATCACTTTAAAACATCTTCTTCTTACTCGGACGGTATCATTATATTACAGTTTTTTCCTAATGAATATATTTTTTGAGCAAAAAAATAAAGTAAGCGATTTCATTCACTTACTTATATAAATCTTGATACGATAATAGCCCGTACGCCCCTGTTGTTTCTTTTACTGCACGATTGACAGCCTTTGCCATTACATCACATGCCATCACACCAATTGCATCAAGATTTGCCTCTACTTCTCCTGTACTAACTACAAAGATAGTATCTCCATCACTCATCGTATGTACAGGATGAATCGAACGTGCATATCCATTATGCGCAATTCCAGCAATCTTTGTACATTGTGCTTTATTAAGTATGGCATTTGTCACGATTACACCAATGGTAGTATTGGTATTTGTGATAGACGCCATTTGTTCAATTTGTGCATAAATAACTTCTTCTGCAGGGAGAATCTGTTTATTAGTTGCGTCATAAATCCCAGCCAATTGTTCATTACTTTGATAATCCACAACATTACCACATGCATTTACCGCAACAAGTGCTGCCACTTGTACATTTCCAACTTGTATTCCACAACTGCCTTGTCCACTTTTCATCGCATGATCAAATCCCATGACTTTTCCAACACTTGCACCAGTTCCTGCTCCATAATTTCCTTCTCGTACAATGTTTTGTTCACTATTCACACAAGCTTGATACCCCATAGCTTTATCGGGGCGACACTTTGGATCTCCTACAGAAAGATCGAACAAAGACGCTCCACATACAATAGGAATATATGCTACTTTCATATCAAACCCACATTTATGCTCCTCTAAATATTGCATAGCACCACTTGCCGCATCTAACCCAAAAGCACTTCCTCCAGACAACATCACTGCATGGATTTTCTCTACCATATTAATAGGATTCAATAAATCCGTTTCTCTTGTTGCTGGACCGCCCCCTCTTACATCCACACCCGCAACAGCACCATCTTTACATAACACAACACTGCATCCACTTCCCCCAATGTTATCTTGCGCTTGTCCAATCTGTATTCCCTTTATATCTGTAATCTTTATTTCTTTCACAATGATCACCTCTCCTCTAATTGTATCGTAAACAATACACAAAATACAGAGAAAACGTACCAGAACATACAAATCTGTTATACTATACATACACAGGAGGAATACATATATGCTAGTAGAAAAAGCAACCAATCCAAATCGTTTCCTTTGCATACTAATTGGTGGATGGTGTATCCTTTGTATGGTTGGATTTATAGGAGGTATCCTATCTTTATTTCCTGGGGATAAAATGGGCGAACATGGGTATCGAATGGTCATTAGTTTGGCAGTTATCTTATTCTCTGTATGCGCATTGATACTTCCTTTTTTATGCTTTATCACCATTATGGACTTCCCTTTTTTTAATAGAAACAAAAAACTTAGTAAGCGTAATAAGAAAAAACAAAGACAATGGTTATTTCGTGTACTACTACATTGCATTGTACATATAATCGTGTTTTATCTAGCACTTTTTGGACTAGCATTCATAGTCATGGAGGAAAGAAGTACATTTACAGTATTACTGGGTATTTGTATTTGGGTAGGAATTTTCTTCCTAATGCGTAAGTTTTATACATATTGTCGTACTCATAAAGTAAAGATGGCTGACTCCTACAGCATAATTATGTTAGGTGCTTGGATTCTCACGTTGGCACTTGGATGGGGTGGGATTTATAATTCCTATCGCGCAATTATGGATTCTCAATATTTGCAACATCCTAGAGAACTTACACTTACATCCTATAAAATATATAGAGGAAATTCTTTCCGTTCTAAATTTTATTACAATTTAGATGGATTCGATACAAATGGTAATGAAGTTTCCTTCAAACTTGATTATGAACCTGCACAGCCTTTTGTAGAGAACAAACCTAAACTAATTCGTGTGTATTATTTACCATATACGAACGTAGTCATGTTTATAAAATAATGAAAAGAAATCGAATTACTTTGCTTCATAAGAGTTCTACATAAGAGGATCGTAAAAAAACATGCCATTTTGACAATGCCATTAAGTTAATAGAACATAGGGTTACATCAAATCATGAAAAATGTAAAACGATGAATAGTTTTAGTTAGTTAATTAGAATTAGATACAATGAAAAGAAGTTCTGATGATGAACTTTTTTTCAAATATGTGCTATAATACAAATGTCGTTACGAGAAGCGATAATTAAATCGTATGTAGCTCTTAGTTTTCATCTTTCGCTCAACATGTCGGTCAGGACGTATTGGCAAAAGCTCACTACGAATTAAGGGTCTATAAAAAATTGTGAGGATATGCTATAAAAAATGTGTGGAAAGACTATAAATGTTTAAGTGTTTAGTCTTTAAAAAATAGTGTGGAATTGCTATGAAAAATTATGTGTTTAAAAAGGCGTGTAGTCATAAGATTGCGCGCCTTTGTGCCGATCAAATAATACTTGATTATTTTAATTTGAATGTATCATTTTTGTTAAGACAATACATGATTCTATTTCTAAAACGTGTAAAATTAGTAAATCCATTTGCATTGAAAACTAATACCTTTATTAATCGGTTTTTTGCTTCAATCGGTCCATTAGAAATACGTTTGCCTTCATTTTTTATAAATGAATTTAGAATTTCCTGTTTCCAATTTTGCAACATCATATGGATTTCTTCAAATTCAGGAATTTGAGATTCTATAAATTGATTAATTATACCATCAAGCCAAGCTTCTGCATCTGAGAAAGCAGCCGACTCATTGAAATATAAATAATTTTGCATAAGATCATATGCAATTTTTATTTCTGGAGATTTATCAAAGATTAGATTTAAGATTTGGCGTAAGTTCAAGTAGCGGCATAATCGTTTATTGTATTTGGCCTCATTATCTAAATTGATATTCTTACGAAATAAAATATTTCGAAATTTTGATAAGAGATAGACAAGTTCATCGTCTTTAGTATTTCTTCTAACACGTAGTCTGATTTTATTAAACTGTTCAGTAATGTGTTTAATGACATGAAAAGAGTCTACACCAATAATAGCATTTTTTAAATAATACGTAGCAATGATTTTATATGGTTCATACATGTCGATAGAAACGTATTCAACACTAGAAAGCTCACTCTTATCAAATGCTTGAAAGTAATGATGTAGATAGTTTTTAGTACGATCTGGAAGAACATCTACAACAACACCAGATTCAAAGTCAAGTAGCAAACAGGCATAAAGGGAATCATAGTTGGATGAAGGAAAATAGAACTCATCCATTGAAAGAATCTTGGGAAGCTTTTTTCGTTCGATAGAAACGTAAGCGTCAAAAATATGTAGAACTTGAGTACAAGAAAGATCATGTCTTTGGGCAACTGAAGAATAAGTAGAACGAATACTCTTTAAGTCAATTAGAACGTTTATAATAGTTTCCGTAGTCATGTTGGAGTTTAGCGAAGCAAATGGATTTAATTCTGAGAAAGAGGAAGAACAATCCCTACATTTGAAACGATGTGCATAGTAAAGTATGAAACACTTCCTATTTTTCAAAGTAGAATGATTTAGTTTCTTTTTATAGAATCCATTCGAGACAATAGATTCACTCCCACATAATGGACAAGCAAACGTTGTGTTACGTAACTTGATAATGAAAGTAATTGTTCCGTCATCAGATTTAAAAGAATCGCATTTATCAATGAGTGATTCTTCTAAATTGAGTATGTCTGTGATAAACTTAGTATTGGGCATATACGCCCTCCTTTCTTTTTAAATGATCGGCAAAATCAATTATAAAAGAAAGGGCTTTTTTTGAATAGAAACCACATGAAAAATAAAAGGCTATCCACATAATAATTTATATGGAAGCCACTGAATATATTATCAACATGATTGTTTATAGGACACACTCAAACACACAAGTATTTATATACGCCGAATTAATTCATCCAGATTAGGTGGTATTCCACCTTTTCTTTTACTCGCATCACGGATTAAATGAACTCCTCTCGTAACATTTATTGCGTACTTCCATTTGCTTTTTATACTGAGCGCTTTC
>NZ_JBSPEZ010000021.1:6436-61029 GCF_053848845.1 Amedibacillus sp. YH-ame6 | reverse complement strand
AAAGAAAGCATATTTATCATACAGAAATGTAAGAGAAAATTCCACACTTAATGAAGTGGATTATTCTGTAAACCTTAATTCCACTTTTTCTCATCATTGTGGAATTAACTTTTTCACTTCACGAATAGCAATTTAATTCCTATAAAAAAATTGTAGAATTACTATTTTCCAAAAAAAATGGTATAATTAAAGTAATTTATACAAGCCAGGATGGGGTCTCCATAATTTTGAATGTGAGGCGATAGTATGGAGCATAAAATAAATCAATTCTTAGTTGATTCTACATTGATTTTTGAATCTTTATCGAGTAATAGTGATGACTATATCTATATTTGGGACTATCAGAATGGAAATTACATCACATCCGATAATTTAGCACAAGACTTTACGATAGCTTCGCAAGGAGCTAATTTTGTTAATGTTTGGCAAGCGTTTGTGCATGAACAAGATTTAAAACGTATTAGGAAATCTATCCAATTGGCAGTGGAACAACATAAGAAAAAAATTGTTCTTGAGTATCAAGTAACCAATGCAAAAGGTGAAAACTTATGGTTGAGTGATAAAGCTACCATTCGTTACAATGATACTACGGGAATACCCGATATTATCATCGGAGTTATGCATAATCTTCTGTATGATGGAACGGTAGATTTTATTACTGGATTGTTAATGCATGCAAAATGTAAAGAGATCTTCGATGTGTTAAAAAGAAATCGTTTAGTTAAAGATGTTTGTGCAATGTTAATTGGCATTGATGAATTCGCAAGTATCAATACGTTACATGACCATAATTTTGGTGACTTAGTATTACGAAAGACAGCACAAGATTTCTTGAATCTTCTTTATGATGGATGCACCATGTATCGATACGATGGAGATCAATTTTTAATAGTGTCTGATAAATGTAGCAAAAAAGAATTAATGGAGTTATATGAACGATTAAAAGCATATACTGTGAAATCTCATCGCATAGAAGGGGTATCTTATCGTTTTAGTATTTCTGCTGGTATTGCCAGTTATCCTCAAGATGCAACGGACTGGGTAAGTTTAGAAAAAGCAGTATCCATTGCGTTGAAAAATGCAAAAGAATCTGGGAAAAACCAATGCGCTGAATTTTCAAGTGAAGTGTTTGAGGAAGCATTATATGAACAAAGTTTAACTCGATATTTAGCAGATAGTGTGGAACATGATTTTATGAACTTTCATGTTGTATATCAACCTATTTGCCATACTCGTAGCTTAAGAATTAAGGGTGCAGAAATCCTTTTACGATATAAAACTCCAAATGGAGAAGCTGTATTTCCAGATAGTTTTATACCACTTTTGGAACAATCAAGACTGATTATTCCTGTGGGGTTGTGGGTTTTGGAACAAGCAATTCGTACTGCTAAGAAATGGTTGGAGTATATCGATGACTTCGTGATGAATGTAAATGTATCTTACATTCAATTTCGTGAAACCACCTTTTGCGATCATCTTGAACGATTGTTAAAAGAGTACGACTTAGATGCGTCTCATATCACTTTAGAATTAACTGAGAGTTATTTTATAAGTGATGCAGAGCGAATTTCAGCTTCCATGAGACGACTTCGTAAACTGCGTGTAAAAATAGCGATGGATGATTTTGGGACAGGGTATTCCTCCTTAGCTAGACTTTCTGAATTCAATGTTGATGTAGTAAAAATAGATCGCTCATTTGTACAATCTTTACATAAGAGTAAATATAATCATGACTTCGTAGACTCTGTTGTTCGTCTTTGCCATAATGTTGGGATGAAAGTTTGTGTAGAGGGTGTAGAAACAAAGAATGAACAAGAAATTATCTATGTCTTAAATGCAGATTTTGTGCAAGGATATTATGTGTCAAGACCGATTTTAGAGGATGATTTCTTCGAATCCTTTATTAGCAATCCTCATGTCAATGACTCTCTTGTTGTTCTTCCAAATACGCAACTTCAACGTGATCAACTTGTCAGTGACAATGATGTTTTGACAGCTATGCTAGATGCGACTCCTTTGGGTCTTAATTTCTGGAATCGTGATCTAGAAATTATAGCTTGTAACGCCGAAATCATGAATTTATTTAATGCTGAGGATTTAAAGGATGTACAAAGTAATTTTGATTCCTTCTCGCCAGAATATCAACCAGATGGAAAACTTAGCAAAGTTAAAGTAAAAGAAGTTATAGAAGCCGCCTTTGATGGTGAAGAAGTGCATACCTATTGGGAACATTGCAATTGTAATAAAGAATTTGTACCAACAGAAGTTACAGCAGTACGTATTCCTTATATGGATGATTATATTGTCGCAAGCTATACTCGTGATATGAGGTCACAACGTATTATGGAAGAGAAAATTGAACAATTTAATGCTCGTTTAAAAGCCATTCTAGACTCCAATCCATTATGTTTAAATCTATGGAATAAGAATTTTCAGAATATTATGTGTAATAGTGCTGCAGTTGAACTATTTGGTCTAAAAGATCAAAGGCAATATTTAGAGCGATTTTTTGAGCTTTCTCCAACATATCAACCCAATGGAGTTCTAAGTAGTGATTTAGCTATTGTATATATCACAAAAGCATTTGAAACTGGCTATTGTAAGTTTGAATGGATGCATTGTACAACAGATGGAGAAGAAATTCCATCAGAAATCACCTTAGTAAAAATCGAGGGATTGGATGAATTTGGTAATGAATTAGTTGCTGGTTATACCCGTGATTTACGTGAACAAATTAGAATGGAAGAAAAAATAGAGAAATTCAATACTCGATTAGAGGCAATCCTAGATTCCAGTCCGTTATGTTTGAATCTTTGGAATCGTAAATTTAAAAACATTATGTGTAACAAGGCGGCAGTTTCTTTATTTGATTTAAGTGAACCACAAGAATATTTAGATCGTTTCATTGAACTTTCCCCTAAGTATCAACCCGACGGTACACTTAGTAGTGAGAAATCCTATATGCACATTATTAAGGCCTTTGAAGAAGGGGTGGATCAATTTGAATGGATGCATTGTGATTTAAAGGGAAACAAAATTCCTGCGGAAATCACATTGGTAAGAATAGAAGGTTTGGATGAAGATGGAGGCGATTTAGTTGCGGGTTATACCCGTGATTTACGCACACAACTGGAAACTCAAAAATTACAGAATACTATTAGTATACGAATGAGAGCCGTATTAGACTCTTCTCCAATTGCATGTGTTCTTTGGTCTAGTGATTTTAAAATTATTGACTGTAATCAAGTGATGTTACATATGCTGGGTGTGCAGAGTACGGAAGAGCTTAGCAATGACTTTGACATATTTATGCCAAAAACACAACCAGATGGTTCTAACAGTATAAAAAAGAAGAATGCTATTTTCAATGAAATTATGCAGAAGCAAAGTATATCCTTTGAGTGGGTGTATATTGATAAAGAAAAACAGGAAGTACCATGTGAGGTTAGTATTATACGCATCACATTAGAGGAGGAAGATATTTTAGTGTCTTATAGTCGTGATTTAAGAGAGCTGCATCGCACTTTGGAGTTGAATGAGCGTTTGTCACAAATGGCTTATTATGACTTATTAACGGGTGTTACTTCACGAGCTAGATTTATGGAGCGTTTATCTTCTACTTTTCAAAAAGCAAAGGTGGATAATGAATTTGCAATTATCTTCTTTGATATTGATTACTTCAAATCGGTCAATGATACATATGGTCATGTGACAGGGGATTTAGTATTAAAACGTATTGTGAAAATGATTGAAAAAATAATTCCAAGTGATGCAGTGATTGGTCGTTATGGTGGAGATGAATTTATCATTTTGATGGAACATTTATGTAGAGATGATTTGATTAAGTTCATGAGTCGTGTCGTAAATA
Source organism: Amedibacillus sp. YH-ame6 (assembly GCF_053848845.1). Taxonomy (NCBI): domain Bacteria; kingdom Bacillati; phylum Bacillota; class Erysipelotrichia; order Erysipelotrichales; family Erysipelotrichaceae; genus Amedibacillus; species Amedibacillus sp. YH-ame6. The sequence goes on along the minus strand of NZ_JBSPEZ010000021.1, from coordinate 57,161 downwards.
ATATATCTCTAATTAATTTTAGACACGAGGATAAAGAGTTTACGACATCTATTAGTATGGGAGCGACTTATAATTTAGAACATGATGAAACTTATCAAACAATTTTAAATCGAGCAGATAAAGCTCTATATAAAGCAAAAGATAAGGGAAGAAATGGATATGAAATTATCTAACTAAATGAAAATAAAAGTCTACACAAGTTTTTCATGTGTAGACTTTTATTAATCATTGGATTCGTTTTTTACTGTGATATTTTTCAACATCTGTAAACCAAATATAACGACTCCACCAACTAAGAACCATAGGATAGAAAAACTATCAAAGCTTAGAGGAGCTTTTGGTACTTCTAATGTTTGTGGTCCCATTATGATAGCGTAAAAGCTACCTAACATCATACCTACAATTAAGAATACCATGATAGGACGATGCTTGTCCAAAGCCCATTTAATTAAACGTACGACGGTTACGACACCCGCTAATATACCAAGGCCAAAGACAACCAAGATTGGTAAATAAGCAAAATCAAAACCCATAAGAGATTTTACTGCAGAGATAATAGGTACATATAATCCAAAGATTAACAGTAATGTAGAACCACTGATGCCAGGTAATACCATAGCACTAATCGCAATCATTGCAGCGATAAACACATAGAAAATCAGTCCTAAATCAAGTTTTGTTAAATTCACGCCTGCTTCTTTTCCAGCTACAGGATTGAAATATGTAATCAATACCACAATACCAATACCAACAATAAAAGATAAAATAGTCTTCCAATTAAATTTCAAACTCTTCTTTTCTTCTCTTACTACGATTGGAATAGCGAATAATATAAATCCCATAAATAAAGAGCTAATTTCATAAATTCTTGTCTCAAAAATATTTGCTAGAACACTCACAGCAGCTAAAAAACCAATCACCCATCCAACGCCAAGTTTCATCAAGAACGTCAAGGCATTTATTTTTTCTTGTTTATTACCTGCCATCAATGCATCTAAAGAACCTATGAACTTATCATAAAAGCCTAAGACAAATGCAACTGTTCCTCCAGAAACCCCAGGAACACTATCTGCCAAAGCCATACAAAATCCACGAATAAAGTTAAGAATAATCATAATATACCTACCTTCCATAACAGTTTAATTATACAAGAAAACTAATAAAATCCAATATTTATTTTATAAACATTTTCTTAATTCACAAAACTATTACCTATTCAACATTTGTTCAAAAAAAGTAGACCATCTAATAAGAGGGTCCACTAGTTCTTTATATTCTTTTGTTTTATGGTAATAAATTACCAGCTGCTATGTAAATCGCATACCATTCTTCTCTTGTAAGCGTAAGGGTCTCACAAGATTTACATATTTCTTGGATACGTTTTACATTTGTAGAGCCTAAAATCACTTGCATTTTAGCTGGGTGGCGTAAGAGCCAAGCAACTGCAATCGCACTGTTACTCACTCCGTATTTTTTCGCAAGAGCATCCACACATTCATTTACTTCTGGAAATTTCTCGTTATCTAAGAATACACCTTCAAACATACCAAATTGAAATGGTGACCAGCATTGTATAGTAATATCATGAAGACGACAATAATCCAAAGTTCCATTATCTCGATCCATTGCTCGTTTATCAAAAGTATTCACGTTGATACCAGCATCAATCATTGGAGTATGCATAATACTCATCTGCATCTGATTAATTTCAATTGGGAATTTAACGGATTTCTTTAACAATTCAATTTGTAATGGGCTATGATTAGATACACCAAAATGCTTTACTTTTCCACTTTTATAAAGTTCATCGAAAGCTTCTGCCACTTCTTCTGGTTCTACCAAGGCGTCGGGACGATGAAGTAAAAGATAATCCAAGTACCCACATTGTAAACGTTTTAGGACACCATCCACACAAGATAATATGTAATCTTTTGAGAAATCATAATGATTTGTTTCGCTACGATGAATTCCACACTTGGATTGAATAATCATTTTTTCTCTTAAACCAGGATTTCTTTTTAATACCTCACCAAACATTTCCTCACATACGCCTCCACCATAGATATCTGCGTGATCAAAGAAATTAATACCTGCTTCTAAATCTTTTAAAATCAGTTCTTCCAACTGTTGGGATGTGAGTGCATTTAATCGCATACACCCTTGAATGATGGAAGGGGCTGTAACATTTGCTATTTCTACATTCTTCATAATACGTCTCCTTTTCTTATGTCTTTATTATACTTCATTTCTATATAGTAATCTAATAGAATAATTTTATTTTTATAAAATTTTTTTAATCTTTTCAAAGAATATACAATTGCGTAATTTGATATAAAAATTAGTACATTTATTCATTGTTTTGGAAATAAAATATGACTTATTTCAAGGCGTTTATAAAATTTATGTCACAAATATGTATCATTTATAATATTGATAAATCGATAAGATATATGACAAAACAGTCACAAATAACAATAAAAAAAAGAAAAAATCACATATATAAGTGATTTACATACTTCTTATGTTGTGTCATAATAGAAGAGGTTAAAATAGTGAAAGGTGATAAAGTATGGTAAAAAGGCATTTGTTAGATGAAATTGCATTTCGCTCGGAGAAATCTATCTCTGATTTTCGATTTGACGAAAATATAGTGCTTTTTAGAAAGTTTATTCAGGAAATAGACCCTAATGATTATGCGTTAGAAGAATGGAGCGAAGTAATACATTATATTTATGACGCTTCCATCAAGTTCCAAACTATGGATGAAGTATTGAAATATCTTAGGATTGATAAAAGATAAGAAGCAGTTAATGCCTTATCTTTTTTTATGCTTGCATTGAAGATTGAATAAGGACCATTTGTAAGCATGATTAAAGTATCACGATTCTCCTTTCTTATCATAGAATAAAGAGAGGTGAGCCTATGGCAATTAAAGTGTATATCGATCAAGGTCATAATCCTGGCAATATCAATGCTGGGGCAAGTGGAAATGGTGTCGTAGAATCAGAAGTGAATTATCAGGTGGGGATTTACTTGGCGGAGTATTTAAATGCAGATCCTGCATTTGTTGCACGAGTGTCTCGATTGTTTCCTGATACAGTATTAGGCAGTGATGCGTCTTCAAGTTTAAGAGAACGCGTATATCAAGCAAACTCATGGCCAGCAGATTATTTCATTAGTATTCATACAAATTCCAATGTGAATCCTGCAATTCAAGGAAGTGAAGTATATGTATATCGTGAATTCAGCCGAAGTTATGAATTTGCACAAGATGTTTTAGCGTCTATTGTAGAAATTGTTGGGACAAAAGATAATCAAGTACGTATCAATCCAAGTCTTTATGTTTTAAGAAATACAGATATGCCCGCAATCTTAGTAGAACTTGCCTATCTTAGTAATCCAAGTGATGCCATGCTTTTGTTAACGAAACAAAAAGAATTTGCATACGCTATTTATCAGGGGTTGAGAGACTATTTAGGACTCAATAATTAGAAATCGTATGGTGCGATTTCTTTTTCTTAGGTATAAGTGTGAAAATTGTGGGTATGATGCACATAGTCATTGGAAATTCTACTTAGTTTTTGTGTAAAGTTGACTGTAAAGGGTTTCAGTTTCTTTTTTAAAAAAAATAAAAAAAGAAACTAGTAAAAGCATAGGAATTTATACAAAATTACGTTATAATGAGAAGAGTAGGCTAAAGGTGAGAATATGGAAATAAAAGAATTTTTAGAAAAACATGAATTAAATACTTACGAACATATGTCAGATGTTTTAAGTGAAGGTAATTGTCCTTTCCTTGTGAAGGGATGCAGTGGGTCAGGTAAGACAACCCGCTTTTTAACACGTATCGCATACCTTCTTGAAACAAGAGCGGCAAATGAAAACAATATGCTTAATCTTGTATACGATGTGAATACAGCGCGAAGAATGAGTAAACAATTTACAGAAATGTTTGGTGATAAATTTCAACCAGTTTTTTCTGATATGTTTAGTTTTTGTTATCGCATTGTAAAATTTTATGATGAAAATAATGGGCATGCGCAACGCACGGTATACCGTGATATGGAAAAAGCAGCCAAGCGTATTTTAGAGGATAACTTTCAAGTGCGTTTGAATAAACAGGAAATTACACGTCTTTTACAAAAAGTGAACGAATGTAAGAATAAAATGCTAAGTGAAAAAGATATCGCAGCGATTGTATATGAGGGGATTGATTTTGCGGATTTTTATAATGCGTATGAAAAATTCAAAAAGAATAAAAAGATTTACGACCAAGGAGATGTCATTCACGAAGCATTACATATTTTAATGTATGATACAGAAATTGTTGAATTGTATCGTGAACGATTCCAATATTTCAATATTGATGATGCACAAGAATTATCTTATGCGTCTCATATGATTATACGTATGCTACATGCACAAAGATCTTCTTTATGTGCATTTATGGATGAAACACAAAGCATTGATATTGATAATAGTGCGGAACCACAGAATTTTGACATGTGGAAGGATTATTATGGAGAGGTTGCGGTTGTAGAATTGAATCAAAACCATCGTATGAATAAAACCATCACAAAACTTGCAGGTGAGTTTCGTTATAAAGAAAACAACAAACTTAGCAGTAGTAAGGATAGTGAATGTGATATCAAGTATAAAGGGTTTAGTGAATGGAAGAAGATGTATGATTATGCTCTTCGAACAGTAAAAGAATCTCCTGAAGAAACAGCATTCTTGTACCGGGAAGGCGCATATGCAATTCCTTTAATTGAAATCTTTAAATCGCAAGATATTCCAGTGTATTATCACTGCAATATCAAGAAATTCTTAACGAACAGAGTCGTAAAAGATTTAACAAATTTCATATCCTTATTTCATGATCCTAGAAATATGCGCGCATATTTTGAAATCCATGAAAAGATGGGATTGGATATGTCCAATCGAATTTTACTAGAAATCGATGAACGTTTAAAGAACGATGATAGTGTGGATGTATACCAAGCAATTATGGAAAGTGGCTATAAAGCTGCGGGTAGAAAAAAATTAGCTTCCAATATGGAAGACATCCGTTTTATCTCTACGCAACCAACGTTGGATATGATCCAATATGTATTAGATAAAATGAATTATACAACCTTTATGAAAGAGAACCTTATCGATATGGATGATGCAAATTTATTGTCATTTAAAGTTTTGGCTGATCGTTATCCTGATGCAGGAGAATTCTTGCAAATGTTAAAAGGATTGGTAGATATTCCAAATGATGAAGAAGCAAACATTACCATTTCTGATATCTTCTTTAGTAAAGGACAACAATATTCTAGAGTTTGCATTATAGATTGTTTTGCAAGTGTATATCCAAAACCATGTACGAATGATATACAGGTACAAGCAGAACGTAACTTGTTCTATGTGGCAATGAGTAGAGCGATGAACCAATTAGAGTTCTTTACATCAAAACATTGTTTCCAGACACGTCTTGAGATGTCACCTTTCATTTATGAATTACATGGGAAAAACCAAGACACAGCAGCTAAACCAAAGGCTAGCAATGTAGTTCGCAAGTTGAAAGAGAGTGAATTAAAACGAGGCGTTAAGATTCAACATACAACACTGGGTGTTGGAAAGATTATGAAAGTAAAAGATGGCATGATGCAAGTACACTTTGAAACAGAAGATAAAATGCTAAATGTTAAAATGTGTATTACTAACAAATTGATTGAATTGGTATAAAGTCGCAAACTACTGCGACTTTTTATTTGACATTATTATCAATGAGTTGTACTATTGTATTAGATAGATAGTACAAAAAGGAGGCGATTTCTTGAATTACACAAATACAACTCCCATTTATGTTCAAATTATGGATGACATAAAAGAGGAAATTATATTAGGAGAGTATACACCCAATATGCAAATACCACCAGTTCGAGAACTTGCCATTACTTATGAAGTGAATCCAAACACAATGCAAAGAGCACTAGCGGAATTAGAAAGAGAAGGGTATCTTTATACCATGCGTACTGCAGGACGCTTTGTAATCGATGATCCTGTGCGTATACAAGAGATGAAACAAGAATTGCTGCATCACAAAACAGATGCGTTTATAAAAGATATCAGCGTGTTTGCGATGTCTGATGAAGAACTCATCAACAAGATAAAAGAAAGGATGAAAGCCTATGCTAAACATAAAAAACGTTAGTAAATCATTTAAAGGGAAAGCAGCGTTAAAGCAACTATCAATTTGCATCGAAAAGGGGAAAATATATGGCTTAATTGGAAATAATGGGGCAGGGAAAACAACTCTTTTAAACTGTATTGCGATGCAGTGCACCATAGATGAAGGAAGCATTTTATTCCATGATCATGACGCAACTATACAAGATTTAAAACACATTGCTTATTTTATGGATCACTCTTTATTTGATGGTCATGAAAGTGTAAAAGAAGTGATCAATGAGTATGCATATTTCTTTAAAGATTTTAATAAAGAACGCATGCAAAAACTGATGGAGGAATTGCATATCGAAGAAACTTCAAAATTGAAAGATATGAGTTTGGGTACACGAAAGAAATGTGAATTGGCCTTTGTACTCGCAAGAGATGCACATCTTTATTTGTTAGATGAACCCTTTGCTAATCTTGATCCACTTGTACGTAGTGAGTTGATCAAGTTAATTGTTCGCTATAGCAGAGAAGATGCTAGTTATATCATCAGTACACATCAAATACAAGAAATAGAAACTTATATCGATGAAAGCATCCTTATAAAAGATGGTTCCCTTATTTTACAAACCAGTAATGATGTACTTCGAGAAGAATATCAATGTAGCATTTCTGAATTATTGATAAAAAAATTAGCGGAAGAATAACGAGGAGGGATACTATGTGGACACTATTGAAATATGATTTACAAAAATGTAAGAAACCTCTTTATATTATTTCCATTATCTATATTGTAGAATGTGGAATGATACTTCTATTTAGAATGGACGATAATTTAAATTCTAGTTTATTTTTCTTTGGTTCAGCGCTTTTGATTATTGTGATGGGTGTTATGTTTTTAGGATTTATTGTAATTGTTTCTAGTGCGTTTCCATCACGTTTTATGAAAGATTCCATCGTAATGCTAGCACCTATTTCAAAAAAAACAAAGGTGTTAGAGCCACTTGTCGTAGCTGTGTTGATTGCAGTTGCTGCAGTGATTATGAATTTTGTAGCTTATATATTTGGTGGGGAAGCTATTTTAAATTCTTTTGAATCGCTATACCCCAATATGTCCGCGGATGAACCTGTTCTCATGTTTGTTAACTTATTCTTATCATACTTTTCATTAGCATTCTTCTTCATCAGTGTAATCATGTTTGTTTGGAGTGTAATGAGAAAAAGAGAATTAAAAAATCCATCACATTATACGTATGCCTATTATATTGCTTTGGGTGTTGCAATTTTCTTCCCAGATGTAATGGAATATATAGGATATCCTGTGAGTGATTCTCCAATCCTCATCATTCTTATTTCTGGTATCTTATACGCAATTAGCTATTATCTGTTTGTATATACCGTTAAGAGTTGAAAGGAGAGTTGTTTATGTGGGGATTATTACAATATGATCTAAAAAAGAATAAAAAGAATCTTCTTATCACAATATCAATTTTTCTAACATTGATCCTTTGTCTTGTTATGCCAAAACTATATATTGAACATAATATAAAAAGTGCTGGAGCATTCGCTATGATGAGCTGTTTATTTTGCAGTATCTTTGGGTATATGATTATATTTAGGAAAATGTTTAGTGGACATTTTCTAAAAGATTCTATTTTGAACTATACAACCATATCGAAAAGAGTGATTATACTTGAACCTATTGTATTTATGATACTTTCTTCTATCCTCGTGTTTGTTGTAGTGTATGGCATCTTTTGGGGTTTGTTTTGGAATGTACAAGATCGAATTATGAGTGAATATGGAACGAATGCAACATCTTTTTCACAGTTCACAAGGATTGTAGCATCCGGTGGTTCTATATTGATCTTACTTTATTCAAGCTTGAGCTTATTCATATGGAATATTATGAACGTTAAAGAAGTGAAAAATGAAAGTAGAATGCAATCCCTTGATTTTCTAACCACACTTCTAAGTTGGTTGTTCATTATCTTGGTAAAGTATTTTAATCTTGATTTGGGGTTTGCATTCACAAGCTTAGTTCTTATGATTACTATATTAAATGCTATTTCTTACAGGGCGTATATGAGAAAATTTTTATTGTAAAATCATAATATTCTATTGGTACAAAACACAAGTTTTTCTGTTTTGTGGACAAGACTGATAATTTGCAAATGAACAGTGATTAAGATATAATATAACCATATTCAAGGAAAGAATAAAGGTGGTTTGAAACTATGTCAAGCTTTCCATGTACACACGCTGAGCATTTAATGAAGAAAATTTTAAAGGCGCGTTATAATGACTATGAATTGGAAAAATCATTGTCATTAGAACTTTTGACATGGGCAAATGACCATAATGATACATATAGTATAGCTTTTTCTTACGCCTATTTGGGTGATTATTACTTAACACAGGAAGCAAATGGCGAATGTGTAAATTACTTAATAAAAGCACGTAATCTTGCGCATGAACACGAGTATAATGATTTGTTGATACGTATTTATAGCTTGTTGGGATTGTATTATGAATCAATTGCTGATGAACAAAGTTCTTTGGAATATAATGTGGAGGGTTTGATTGTAAGCCACGAATTGAAGGATGAAGCAAATGAAGCTTTAATACTAAATAATATTGCGTATAGTTTACAACGTCGTGGAGGTTATAAGGAAGCTTTACAATTATATGAGAAAGCATATGAGTTGGTGCAAAAGAATGAGGAGGAAGGTCCACTTTTAGGTATTCTGCTTAATAATTTGGCAACTGCTTCAACTTTTTTGATGCAGTTGGAACAAGCAAGAAAGTATATAATGGAATGCGAAAAAGTCTGTTTTGGAACGATGTATTATGAAATGTTTCGCAGTCAAAATTGGTGTCAATACTTTGTAGCATTAAGAGATATTGAAAAAAGTATCTATTGGGCAGATTATATTATAAAGCAAGAAGTTTCTTTGCAAGATGGTAATTTTTCTTTTGATATTCATATTATTTTATTTGATTGTATGATGGAAATCAAGGAGAAAAAGTATGCGGCTGTTTTTTTATCTTTGATGAAAAAATATCATAACCCTGTTTCTTTTGATCATCAAAAACAATTAGAAATACGAAAACTTTCATTTTGTATAGAATTTGAACATGATCAAGTTCTTTTAAATGAAGCATATAAAAATTATTCGAAAAAGATATGTAAATTGAATGATATGAATAATCGAATCATAACAAAGGGCTTAAATGAAGCCATTGATTTCTTGAATGTAACCATGCAAAAAGAAGTATTAAAAGATGAATATATGCATTTGGACAAGCAGGTGAATCTTGATGAATTAACAAAGGTGTATTCGAGAAAATATCTAGACTATTTAATTCATGTATATGATGGTAAAGAAACGAGTTCGTTGGGGGTCATTATGATTGATGTGGATTGTTTAAAAGAGTTTAACGATTCTTATGGACACCTTGAAGGAGATAAAACGCTGATGCGAGTTGGTTCAATTTTGAAACGAAATGCATCAAAGGGGATTTTTCCATGTCGTTTTGGAGGCGATGAATTTATATGTCTTTGCGCAGATTGTACTGATGATGAGATTCTTCATTATGTTCATGCAATTCGCGATGATTTAGAAGAGGAACATATTCTTCACCAATACTCTAAATGTTCTGATCATGTTACCTTTTCTATAGGGTTTTGTAATGAAGAGAAAAAAGTCGGATTACATACATTATTACAAGTTGCTGATCAAGCGTTGTATAGTTCCAAATTTAAGGGAAGAAACACGTATAGTAAGGAAGAGTATAAAGAATTGTAAAATTTGGTGAATAGGAGGTGATGTTTATGGATAATATATCAAGTGGTTTACATACATATGAATTGATGGATGATATCTTGAGTGTGCGATTTAATGATTTGGCAAAACTAGAAGATCTCTGTAAACAATTGCTACATACTTCTGAAGCAAGTAAGGATGCATATGGATTGACATTTGCAAATTTATACCTTTTTGATGCATTATCATCTAGTGGACGTTTTGATGAAGCTCGTTTTTATTTGATTCGTACACAAAAGTTATGTAAAGAATACGATTTTCAGGATTTGGAGCTGATTTTTCATAACTTGGCTGGTTTATATTATCAAGATTTATTTGATGAACATGCCGCCGCAAATCATTATATGCAAGGATTAAAGTTAGTACAAAGAATACATGATCCGATTACGGAAAGTAAGCTCTATAATAATTTGGGATTGAGTTTTCGCAGAAGATATGACAATGTTCATGCGATTCAATATTTTAAAATGGCATATGAAAAGATAGAACCATTTATCGATGAAGATGTAAAAGGAACTGCTGTAAGTATGTTATGTAACATTGCAGAAGTTTCACAGGCATTGCAAAGAAAAGAAGAATCTGCAGCCGCTCTTAGAAAAGCGGAAAAACTTAACGTGCATTCACAATATTGGGAATATCACTTAGCGTATTCTTGGTGTGGTCATTATTCTATGTGTATGGAAAAGGAAACTTGTATTTCCATTGCGAAACAATTGTTGGAGGATGGACTATGTGATTTTGAGCATCCTCGTTTTTTAACTGGAGCATATTTTGAATTGTTTGATTATATGTTACATGTGGATTGCCAAGAGCTGGCTTACATTTTTTTGCAGTTATTAGAAAAAAAGGATGCCTTAACAAATTTAGGGGATCATTATAATTATTTGCTCAAAAAGACTGAATATTTTGAAAAATATGGGACGCAAGAAGAATGTAATAAAGTATATCGTGAATTTTATGCAATAAGTACGCAGGCGAATGAACATGATAATGACTTACGAGTTCAAACAATTTTGGCTAAAATAGACTTAGCAAAAGCGTTATATGAAAGTAACCATATGAAAGCAGAGAATAAGCGTCTTGAACAAGAGAGTCATATGGATGAATTAACACAAGTATATAATCGTCGCTATCTTTCAAAGTTACAAACGAAACTCATAACGAAAAATAAAAGTGTTTTATTAGGATATATTATGATTGATGTTGATTATTTCAAACAATACAATGATTTTTATGGACATTTCAAAGGTGATGAGTGTTTGTGTAGTGTTGCTAATCTTTTAAAGATATGTGCGAACGAGAAAATGCATTTATGTCGTTATGGAGGCGACGAATTCCTTGTAATATGTGAGGATTGTAGTACACAAGATATAGAAAATTATATCAGACAAATGCAAGAAAAATTAATGAACTTGTGTATTCCTCATGAACAATCAAAATGTAGTATCTGTGTGACATTGTCGATTGGCTTTGCCAATGCAAATATAACAAATGAACAACAATTACATGATTTGTTATCGCGTGCAGATCAGGCATTATACCAAGCGAAAGAAGATGGAAGAAATTGCTTCAGGAATATTTAGCAAATCATTATTGCTTGCAGTTTGAAATTTACACTAAAAAAAGTCCTCATCTAAGGACTTTTTATACTTTATTTGGTGACGCGTACGGGATTCGAACCCGTGAATGCTTGCGTGAAAGGCAAGTGAGTTAACCGTTTCTCCAACGCGCCACGATTACAATGCCGTATAATCATACCATAGCTGTATGATAAACGCAAGTATTATTTTAAATTCGTGTGTATTGTGAATTGTGTATTGTGTGGTGGTTTTATAGTTGTGAAGTTCATGAACCTACATGATTAGAAAATTAGATACACTGCATGCACTTAAGTAGCTAAAGTATGAATATTAAGAGGAAACAATTTCTTTTATGAAATGAACAGAAATAAGAGAAAATATTTCATATATGAGCTATAATAAGGAGTAGAAAAAAAGGATGATGAATATGAAAAGAATATTGTTAATTACAACCGGAGGTACGATTGCCTCAAGTGAAAGTGATGAGGGATTGATTCCTTCCTTAAGAAGCAATGATATCCTGTCGCATTTAGGAGCTACAGGAAATGATATACAAGTGGTTTGTGAAGACTTGTTGAATTTGGATAGTAGTAATATGCAACCAGAGGAATGGCAAATCATAGCTCGTAGAATTGATGAAGTACATAAGGAATATGATGGCATCGTATTAACACATGGTACGGATACTATGGCTTATACAGCAAGTGCCATTAGTTTTATGTTACATAATATTGATATTCCAGTGATCGTGACTGGTTCACAACTTCCGTTGCTTCATCCATTGAGTGATGGAGTAGATAATATTCGCATGGCTTTTGCTTCTGCGCAAGAGAATGTTCAAGGAGTATATGTTTGTTTTAATCGTAAGCTTATGTTAGGGACTAGAGCAGTAAAAGTACGTACGATGAACTTTGATGCCTTTGAAAGCGTGAATATAGAGCCTGCGGGTATTGTAGATGCAAGGGGATTGCATTTGTATGAAGAGTTACTGATTCGTAATCAAGGAACATATCAGCTCATGGATGCGATTTGTCAAGATGTGTTTTTGATGAAATTATCTCCTGGAATGAACCCAGAAATATTCGATGTATTAGCTAGTAGAAATTATAAAGGAATCGTAATAGAAGCCTTCGGTGCTGGGGGAATCAATTTTATACGAAGAGATTTGATACGTAAGTTAGAAGAGATGGCAGAACATGGAATTAGTGTTGTGGTTTGTAGTCAGTGCTTATATGAGAATAGCGATTTTTCAATCTATCAAACTGGACAAAAAGTTTTGAAACAAGGAGTTATTCAAGGATTTGATATGACAAGTGAAGCATGTTTAACAAAATTGATGTGGGCATTGGGACAAACCCAAGATCCTAAAGAAGTAAAACAGATATTCGAAACAAGCTTTGTAAATGAAATTACCATACCACATAAGGAGGCGTAAGGATGATCCTGTTTTTGGTGTTGAGTAGTTGTTCTTTTTTGTTTATCGGGATTGGTATCTATGCAATGTACAGAAAAGAACCTATGTGGTTTTATAGTGGAAGTCAGGATGAAATCCAAGAGGAAATATTTCATGATGTAAAAGAGTATAACCGTAAAAATGGATATATGTGGATATTATATGGTATCGTGTTGATGATTCCTCCTTTATGTAAAAGTCTATTTTCTATATCTTCCGTTGTATTTTTGTTATCGTATATGGGAATAATGGTATTCGGACTCATTGCGATGATGCTATATTGGAATTATCTTCATGATCAATATATAATGAAAAAATGAAGCAATTAACTGCTTCATTTTTTATATACCCTCTATTGGTTCATGGACAACATTATGATAAGGGTGCTTACTAACGGATTCCATAACCAGTGCAACTTCATTTAGAAGGGCCGTTAATAGACTTTTCTCAAACGGAGGGAGTAGTTCATTTGCCTCCATAGCAATTCCAATTACCGCAAAAACATGATCTTTCATACGTACAGAAAAATATAATCCTTTTGCAGCAGGTAGTGTACTTGTAGATACTCCTGCTTTTTTATTGTTTTTGAACACCCATTGCGCAACAGCTTGTTCATTAGGTGAAGAATATAAAAGTTCTTCTTCCTCAGTTAAGTTATCATTATAAACAATAGGGGCTTGCAATTTGTCATCCTTCACGCTATATACAATAATTGTTTTGTTTAATAAACGATGCAATTGTAGACAAGTTTCTTTTGCGACATCCGACATTGTATTTGCTAATTGTAGCTTTTGAGAAGCTTCTAAAAGAACTTCTGTACGATGTGCTTGTAAGGCAAGGGCTCTTGTTTGTTGTCTTCCTTTACGTGTTAAAGTATTTGTAATCAGTGCTACCATTAGCATAATAGCGAAGGTTACTGGATAAGATTTCGCATAGGCTTGAAAGCTAAATCTTGGAAAGGTGAAAAAGAAGTTAAAAATAAACACGATTAGAAACGATGCACTGATTCCATAAAAGCGACTTCTTGTCAGGAATGAAATTAGTAAGACCGCAAGTATATAAATCATGATAATATTTGCTTCTGTATATCCCATATGATGAAACCAAAGGCCAATGAGTGTGGTCACAATTAGAAAGGCTATTGTTATCATGGAATCCATTAAATTGAAGATAGGAGCCTTGCGATGATAATTTCCTCGTTCGTTATGTCCTTCTTTTGTATTCTTATCAGGAATGATATAAATATCGATGTCTGGAGCAAGGGAAGTTAATCGATCCACAAGCGTTGCTTTAGAGAAAAGGGAATGCTTATTGAAGGAGCGTCCTATGACAATCTTGGAGATACTTCCTATTTTGGCATACTCACTGATTTGTTCGGCGACATCTTCTCCAAAAACAGAGACAACATTCGCACCTAATTGATGAGCCAGTCGGATATTATCATCCAATAGTTTGATCTGATCATCTCCTAGTTTTTCACTATCTGGAGTTTCTACATAAATCGCCGTGAATTCCCCAAAGAAGGCTGCCGCCATTCTAGCGGCTGTACGTATCACTTTTGCATTGCTTGGAGAAGGTGATAGACAAATCATAATATGTTCTTTGGTAAATGCTTTGGTAGTGCTACTTGCAATCATATTGACACGGTCTGCACAACGACGTAAAGCAATCTCACGTAATGCGACTAAGTTATCCTTCATAAAGAAGTTTTCAAGAGCACGAGAGACTTGTGATTTCTTATATATTTTACCTTCTTCTAAACGTTTGATTAAATCATCAGGTTCAATATCAACGAGTTCCACTTGATCAGCTTGATCAAATACTTTATCAGGAATGCGTTCATTGACACGTATTCTTGTAATACTTGCGACTACATCTTGCAAGCTTTCTAAGTGTTGCACGTTTACGGTTGTATATACATCAATACCTGCGTGTAAGAGTTCTTGTATATCGCTGTAACGTTTTGGATGACGTGATGTCGCGGCATTGGTATGGGCGAGTTCATCTACCAAAATCAATTCTGGTTTTCTTTTTAATGCGGCATCTAAATCAAACTCATGTAATACAATATCCTTATAAGGAATAGCAGCCACTGGTATTTCTTCTAAGCCATCCATCATAGCGATGGTTTCTGCTCTTGCATGTTTTTCCACATAACCGATGATTACATCAACACCTTCTTTTTTCTTCTCATGTGCCGCAGCTAACATAGCATATGTTTTTCCAACTCCCGCACAATATCCAAAGAATATTTTTAGTTTTCCTTTTTTCTCTGTATTCATTTCTATATCATCCTATCTGTACGTATCCATTGTACTATAGTTTATACATTTCTTTTGATATCTTTATACTATCTTAACACAGAATCAATTGTTACTAACAGCACGTTCGCAAAGCGTTTGCTATAATGTCTACACTTTAAGATAAGGAGTGAGGTTATGCTAATGGATCTACTGATGGTCGTCCTGTTAGTTGCAGGATTTGGCAGTGTAAAATTGTTTACCGATTGGTGTGCAAAGCAGATAAAACATTAAAGGGAGGAATTCATTATGTGGATGCTTGGAATTATTGTGGTCGCGTTAGCGGCATACCTAGTGTATGCGCTGATATCACCTGAGAAGTTTTAATTTGGAAAGGGGTAACTCACTATGTTACAGATAGGAATTCTATTGTTATTATTTGTTGTTATGGTAATACCAATGGGGAAATATATGTTCCATGTGGCAGATGGACGACGTACTTTCGTTGATCCAATCTTCGATCGTGTGGAAAGAGTATTGTATAAAGTATTTCGTGTAGACACATCCAATATGGGATGGAAACGTTATGCACTAACATTATTGTTAGTGAATGCAGTTATGGTATTGGTAGGATATTTGATTCTACGTATTCAATCTATGGGATTATGGAATCCAAATGGTATTGGAAACATGGAACAATCGTTATCCTATAACACGATTATTTCGTTTATGACAAATACCAATCTTCAGCATTACTCTGGAGAATCTGGATTATCTTATATGTCACAAATGTTGGTTATCATTGTTATGATGTTCACATCAGCTGCCACTGGATTCTCTGCTTGTATGGCAATGGTTCGTGGATTTTGTGGAAAAGAGATTGGAAACTTTTACGTAGATATGACACGTTGTATCCTTCGTATATTGATTCCATTCGCATTTATTATTGCGTTGATTTTAGTATCACAGGGAGTTCCTATGACACTAGAAGGAAATATTACAGTTACAACAATTGAAGGAAAACTTCAAGATATTGCTAGAGGGCCTATTGCGGCATTAGAATCCATTAAGCACTTAGGTACGAATGGTGGAGGTTTCTTAGGAGCGAACTCTTCTACTCCGTTAGAAAATCCAACCATCATATCCAATGCGGTTGAAATGTATTCTATGATGTTGTTACCAGGTGGATGTGTGGTTGCATTTGGACATATGTTGGCAAGAAAATATGAAGAAAAAGCAACACATATCAAACAGATCTTATTCGGACCACAAGGTCGTACGATATTTATCGCCATGAGCATTTTGTTCTTGCTTTCCTTAAGTGTATGCTATTGGGCAGAATTACAAGGAAATCCTGTATTTGAACAATTAGGATTAGCGAATGTTGCTGGAAATATGGAAGGAAAAGAACTTCGTTTTGGAATTGCAAATTCTTCCTTATTTACAACTGTTACAACTGCCTTTACAACAGGTACTGTAAACAATATGCACGATACCTTAACACCACTTGGAGGAATGATTCCTTTATTACAAATGATGTTAAATGTAGTCTTTGGTGGCGCAGGCGTTGGATTGATGAATATGTTAATCTATGCAATCCTTGCGGTCTTCATCTGTGGTTTGATGATTGGACGTACACCAGAGTATCTTGGTAAGAAAATAGAAGGAAAAGAGATGAAACTTGCTGCACTAAGTATCATCATTCATCCTTTATTAATATTAGGTTTCTCCGCAATCGCTGTGGTTTGTAAAGATGGTCTAGATGGTATTACAAACGCAGGGTTCCATGGTTTAACACAAGTCTTATATGAGTTCTCATCAAGTGCCGCTAACAATGGTTCTGGATTTGAAGGATTAGCAGATAATAGTGTATTCTGGAATGTAACTTGTGGATTAGCAATGTTCTTTGGGCGCTATCTAGCTATTGTTATTCAGTTGGCGATCGCAGGAAGCTTATTGAAAAAACGTTATGTAAATGAATCTATTGGTACATTAAAGACAGATACCTTTACCTTTAGCTTCTCATTGGTAATGGTAGTACTAATTATTGCCGCATTGACCTTCTTGCCAGCACTTGCATTAGGTCCAATTGCAGAACATCTCACTTTGTGGATGTAGAGGGGAGATACGTAAGATGAGTAAGAAAGATAAACAGACAAAATTTATTACGAAAGATATCTTAAAATCTTCGCTGATAGGATCTGTTAAGAAATTGAATCCAAAATATATGATGAAAAATCCAGTAATGTTTGTAGTAGAAGTTGGATTCTTCATAGCATTGTTATTAGTGCTTTTTCCAAATTTATTTGGTGACAGCGGAGAAAACCTTCGTATATATAACGCAATTGTTTCTGTTATATTATTTATCACTGTGTTATTCGCAAACTTTGCAGAATCTGTTGCAGAGGGAAGAGGAAAAGCACAGGCTGAATCTTTAAAGAAAACAAAAAAAGATACGATGGCAAGAGTACTTGATGAAGAAGGAAATGAAACAATGATTTCCTCTATGCAATTAAAAAAGGGAGATATCGTATTGGTGAAGATGGGGGAGCTGATTCCCAATGATGGTGAAATCATTGAGGGAATTGCATCCATTGATGAATCTGCTATCACGGGAGAATCTGCACCAGTATTAAAAGAAAGTGGTGGAGACTTTGCAAGTGTAACAGGTGGAACACTTGTGGTATCCGATTGGATTAAAGTCGAAATTACAAGTGAACCTGGACAATCCTTCTTAGATAAAATGATTGCTTTGGTGGAAGGGGCATCACGCTCTAAAACGCCAAATGAAATTGCATTAAATATCTTATTGATTTCGTTAACATTAATCTTCTTATTGGTTATTGTAACGTTATACCCAATGGCTCGTTACACGGGAGTATCCATTGCGATCTCTACCTTGATTGCCTTAATGGTATGTTTGATTCCAACTACAATTGGTGGGTTGTTAAGCGCAATTGGTATTGCAGGTATGGATCGTGTTACACGTTTTAATGTCATCGCTATGTCTGGAAAAGCAGTAGAAGCTTGTGGTGATGTGGATACTATGATTCTAGATAAAACAGGAACAATTACATTTGGAAATCGTTTAGCATCAAAATTTATTCCAGTAGAAGGTATAAAAGAAAGCGATGTTACTTACTATGCAGCATTGAGTTCTTTACATGATGATACACCAGAAGGTAAATCCATTATCGAATTAGCCCGACAAGGTGGAATTACATTAAATAAAGAAGATTTCATGAATGCCGATTTTATAGAATTTAGCGCACAAACGAGAATGAGCGGAATGGACATGAAGGATGGAAAAGAAATTATCCGTAAAGGTGCCAGTGATGCGATTATTCGTTACGTTGAAAAACAAGGTGGCGTGATTCCAAAAGATTTAGAAGAAAAAGTAAATGAAGTTAGTAAACTTGGTGGTACACCACTTGTTGTATGTGCAAATAATGTAATATATGGTGTCATTTATTTAAAAGATACTGTAAAACCAGGATTAGTAGATCGATTTGCACGTTTACGTGAGATTGGTATCAAAACTATTATGTGTACAGGAGATAACCCTTTAACCGCCGCAACGATTGCTGCAGAAGCGGGTGTGGATGGATACATTGCAGAATGTAAACCAGAAGATAAAATTGATGTTATCAAAAAGGAACAAGCCAAAGGTAAGATTGTTGCGATGACAGGAGATGGGACAAACGATGCTCCAGCTCTTGCACAAGCCGATGTAGGTTTGGCTATGAATTCTGGAACAACTTCTGCGAAAGAAGCTGCGAACATGGTAGATTTAGATAGCGATCCTACAAAGATTCTAGAAGTTGTAGAAATTGGTAAGCAACTCTTGATTACACGTGGATCTTTAACTACTTTCTCTATCGCGAATGATATCGCAAAATACTTTGCAATCATTCCAGCCATGTTTACCATTGCCATTCCACAGATGAATGTGTTAAATGTAATGCATTTATCTACTCCATATAGTGCAATTATATCTGCATTGATCTTCAATGCGATCATCATTCCTTGCCTCATTCCACTTGCTATGCGTGGTGTAAAATATAAACCAATGAGTGCAAGTAAGATGTTAGGTAGAAATATGTTAATTTATGGTTTAGGTGGAATTGTAACTCCATTTATAGCAATCAAAATTATTGATATGATCATCACGCCATGTATGGCGATGTTGGGATTCTAGGAGGCATTTATGAAACGTTATATAAAAAGTATAAGAACAGCGCTTCTGTTCTCCATAGGTATGTTGGTGATTTGTGGAGTTTTGTATCCACTTGCATTAACAGGTGTATCTCAAGTATTCTTTAAGGACAAAGCCAATGGATCCCTTATAGAAATTAATGGAAAAGTAGTTGGTTCAAAAATTGTTGGTCAAAAATTTGAAGATGAGAAGTTCTTCAAAGGAAGACCAAGTGCCGTAAACTACAATACGTATACAGAGGGAGAAAAAGAAAATGGGGATTATGGTGGAGTAGCAAGTGGTTCAAATAACTATGCTCCTAGCAATCCTGATTTAAAGGCACGTATGGAAGCAGATATCCAAAGTTTCTTGGATGCCAATCCAAGTGTAGAACGTTCTTCAATCCCTGAAGATTTAGTAACTGCATCAGGTTCTGGATTAGATCCACATATCTCTGTGGAAGCCGCAAAAGTGCAAGTAGCTGCAATTGCGAAAGCAAGTGGTTTATCACAAGAGGACTTGAACAAAATCATTGAAAATAACACAACAGATAAAGTTGCTGGAGTTTTTGGAGAAGTTACGGTTAATGTATTACAGTGTAATTTAGATATCGCCAAAAAATTGAACTTGATTTAATGATGATCAGAGTGAACAAAGTGCGTTCACTCTGGTTTTAGGAATTTTAAAATTCATCTCGTATATGTAAAGTGTAAGAACAAAAAAGGAAATGATATATATGGCTACAAAAGATGTAACAAAAGTAAGCTATAAAAATGATGTGTTCTTTCAAACACATCTAGATACTGTTATACTTAGAGTAAAGAAGTAATTATAGAAGAGGTGATAACATGAGAAAAAATTAATACGCAAGGAAAAAGTCCTTGCATAAGTCATGAATAAAAACTTAGGAGGGCTAAATATGAGCTATTTTTATTATGAAGACAAAAAAGTATATTATAAAGAGAGTGGGAAAGGAACACCGCTACTTCTCTTACATGGAAATACAGCATCTTCTGTGATGTTTTATGAAATTGAGAAATTGTTTCGTAAAAAGTATAACGTGATATGCATTGATTTTCTGGGACATGGGAAGTCCGAGCGGTTGGATATATTTCCTGCAGACTTATGGTTTTATGAAGCACAACAAGTGATTGCGTTCTTGAAAGAGAAACAATATGGTAAGGTGGATATCATTGGTACTAGTGGAGGTGCATTGGTTGCCATTAATGTTGCGTTAGAGGCTGGGGAATATGTCAATAAGGTTATTGCGGATAGTTTTGAAGGAGAACGATGTATCGATGCATTCACAAAGAATATTACACAAGATCGATATCTTTCGAAACAAGATAAAGATGCTGTGCAGTTTTATCAATATATGCATGGTGAGGACTGGGAAGGTATCGTGGATAAAGATACTGCGGCTATCGCAGAACATGCGCTAAATATTCAGAATTTCTTTCACAAACCGTTATCAAATTTACAAACAGATATTTTGCTTGTTGGAAGTCGTGAAGATGAATTCGTTTGTTCTTTAGGAAGTGATTATTTTGATCGCGTGTATCGAGAGATGTTAGATAAGATACAACATGGAAATATGCACCTATTTGAACATGGAAGACATCCAGCAATGTTATCAAATGCTCAACAGTTTTACGAAATGAGTATTGCATTTTTAAAGGGAACTGATGAGACAAGCAATCTTTAGAACCTTTAAATAAAGCGATTCTATGCACATAAAAGGAAGAATTCTTTCGTTTTTAAGTTAGAAAATTCAAATAAATACGAACTAAATGACTTAGTTTTTAAAAACATGTGTACTAGAGTGATTTATGAGTTGACAAAGGTAGATTATAATGCTAGGATTACACTAGGTGATAATATGAGTGAAAGAAGAAATACACCCGTAATACAGCTTCCACATTGGGATCAACTACCAGATATGGAATTGTATATGGACCAAGTTGTAACATTACTAAATGACTATTTAAAACCTTTTCAAAAGGGTCAGGATAAAATGGTAACGAGTACCATGATAAACAATTACGTAAAGAATGGAATCGTACATCCACCAATAAAGAAACGTTATACCAAACAACACATGGCATACTTAGTGGTTGTTTGTGTATTAAAGATGGTTTATCGAATGGATGAAATCAGTAGTTTGATCTCCGTTCAAATTGATAAGTATCCTGTAGATCAAGCATACAATTATTTTTGTGCAGAGTTGGAAAGCTGTTTAAAATGCATCTTCCAACATAAAAAAATTCATCACGTACCAAGTGATGACGAGGGAAGTCTGGTTGTGGATTTGATTCGCAATACAGTACAATCCATTGCATATACTGTATATGTACGTCACGCATTAGATAAAAGCACACAAAACGATTAAATCCCAGTGGTTACTGGGATTTTGTTTTATGTAATTCATTAAATTTTTCTTTCATTGTAGGATTGTTTCTTACTAATTTTTTAACACTTAAGTCTTCAGCTTTATTGTTTGCTAAGCGAAGGTTGTTTTCAGAAGAGAGTAGAGCATCTTTTGTTTTTTGTAGATGCATAATTGTTTTGTCCAATTCATCGATTGCAGATTTGAATTTACGACTTGCTAAATCATAGTTTCTTCCAAATTCAGATTTAAAGGTATCTAAAGATTCTTCGAAATTAGTAATATCGATATTTTGTTCACGGATAAGAGCTACTTCTTGTTTATATTGTAAAGAGTTCATAGCAGCATTACGCAATAAGGTAATCATAGGAATAAAGAACTGAGGACGGATTACATACATTTTCTCATATTCATACGATACATCAACTATCCCAGTGTTATAAAACTCATTGTCGATTTCTAATAAGGACACAAGAATTGCATATTCGCATCGTTTTTCTTTACGATCTTTATCCAATTCTTTGAAGAAGTGTTCATTTTTCTTTTTGGTCGCAGTAGTGTCAATTTCATTTTTCATTTCAAACATAATGGAAATGATTTCAACACCTTGTTCATCATACTCACGATAGATATAATCTCCCTTGCTTCCACTAGATGCATCGTTATCTTTCGCAAATTCCGCGCGTGGGAAGGCAGTTGTACGCAATTTATTAAACTCATATTCACAGTGCTGTTCTAAGCTTTCTCCAATCATTTTCGTAGATTGTTTTGCTTTGAAATCTTTATAAAAGGCGATAGTTTCTTCTTTTTGCTTGAGTTCCAGTTCATAGCGTTCTTTTAAAGAGTTCTTATCCAATTGGTTTTCTCTTTCCAATATCGCAAGCTTTGATTGTAGTTCATACAATTCCTTATCTTTATCAAATACAGCTTTTGAAATCTCTAATTTCTTGGAGTTTTCTAGATCCTGTTTTTTTGCAAGTAAATCAGCAATTTCTTTATCTTTTTCAAATAGTGTTTGATGAAGTTCATGTTTTGCTTTTTCTTCTAATAAAGATAATTCACTTTGATGTTGTAGTTTCATCTGTTCTACTTTTTCAAGCACCTCTTGTTGAAATTCTTGTGTACGTACTTGTTGTAAAATTTCTGCATAACTTACTTCATCAATGGTGAATGTTGTACCGCAATTTGGACACTTAATCTCATGCATAAAAAGACCTCCTGGTTGAATGAAAATATATAGCGTAATTATATCATAGATGTTTGCACATGTCCGATATAAGATATATTAACTTTTATCATCATCTAGATCAACAAAAGGGTCACCAAATATTACCCATAATATTTTAAAATGGCGAAGACAAAATGCTTTCATTCTTTTCAATAAGCTTTTCTTGTTTGTAGGATTTGACATATCATGAACTCCTTTCAGCTGATAAATGTTTTACGATATTGTTGCGGAGATGTATGTAACAATCGTTTGAAGACTTGAGAAAAGTACGACTGGGAAGAAAATCCGACAATATTGGCAATATCCCGACTACTTAAGTTTGTTGTTTCTAGTAACATTTTGGCTTCAGCAATTCTGCATTCTACCAAGTAGTTGATAGGAGAAATACCCTTGTATTTTTTAAAGGCATGCACCATATAGTACTTATTAATATAAGTTAATTCACTGAGTTTATCTAAGGTAATATCTTCTTTAAAATGTTCTTTGATGTATTTTTCAATGAAAATACATTCTCTTTTATCTTTCTTACTAGTTGTGGCGACTTCTAATGTAATATTTGTTCTTCGTATCATATTAATAATTAAGGCTTCTAGTAGGTTATGTTGCAATACAACCGAAAATTCATCCTTGCTTTCTACTTCGTTGGATAAAGTCTTTAGGTAAAATAGAATTTCGTGTTTGTAGTTATAGTAATTATGAATACTGAAATCAAATTGACGTTCATCGTCTTGTTCTGTGAAGAAAGCTAGTCCTTCCACACCAACAACAATATATTCCAATGGAGCATCATCTTTACTTGTCTCTGTATGAAGTACGTGTGGATTGACAATAATCAAATCATCTTCTTTGATATCGTGAAAGACTTCATTTACGAAGAATTGTCCTTTTCCTCTGATAACATAGAAGAACTCAGTGAAATTGTGTGTGTGGGGGATGGAATGCCAACCCGCATCATAACGGGATTGTGTTACATATAATAATTTCTTATTCACCTTAATTACATTCGATTGCATATTTTCACCTCTTTGTAAATGGTTTCATATATTTATTTTTATTATATTGCATATTTAAAAAAAAAGCAATATTTCTAAAACATTTGACAAGATGTGGCTTGAATTGATGGTATTTGTCTCCTATAATGTAAATGTATAAAAGATTTCTTACGAGGAGGAAACTTATGAAAAAATTAGTTGCACTGGGGCTTTGCTCAATGATGGCTGTTTCTGTTCTAGCTGGATGTAGTTCTGGATCAGGCAAATCAGAAGGTGATGACAAAGTTCTAAAGATTTCAGGATTGAATGGTGGTTATGGAACAAAAGGTTGGGAAGAAGTTGTAAAAGCTTTTGAAAAAGCAAATGATGGTGTGAAAGTAGAACTTACACTTGAGAAAAACATCGCAGATACTTTACGCCCAGTCATTACATCAGGAAAAGATGTGCCAGATTTGATTTATCTATCTATTGGTGCTGAGGGAAAACTTACAGATACAATGGTAGCTGAAAAACAAATATCTGACATTTCTGATGTGTTAAAAATGGATGTTCCTGGTGAAAAAACTACAGTTGGTGATAAATTGCTTGGAGGATTCTCTAATGCATTAACATCTAGCCCTTATGGTGATGGGAAAATGTATTTGGCACCAATCAACTACGGACCATGTGGATTGTTCTATAATGCTGGTCTATTCAAATCAAAAGGTTGGGAAGTACCTAAGACTTGGGATGAAATGTGGGCTCTTGGTGACAAGGCAAAAGCAGAAGGCATTGCATTGTTCACATATCCAACAACAGGATACTTTGATGCATTTTTCTCAGCATTGTTAAATGAAACAGCTGGACCGGATGCATATACAAAATTAATGAATTATGATACAGCGACTTGGGAAAGTGCAGATACAAAGAAGGCATTTGAAATCGTTGGCAAATTAGCTAGTTACACTGAAAAAAATACAGTAGCAAATGCAAACAAAGAAGGATTTGCAAAAAATCAACAATTAGTTCTTGATAACAAAGCATTGTTTATTCCTAATGGAACATGGTTACCAGGGGAAATGGCAGAAGCTCCTAGAGCAGAAGGCTTTGAATGGGGATTCACTGCATTACCAGCAGCTAAAGATGGTGGAGATCGTTATTCTACAGCATTCGTTGAACAAGTATATATTCCAACGAAAGCAGCAAACGCTGACTTAGCTAAGAAATTTATCGCTTATATGTATTCTGATGAAGCTGGAAAAATATTCTACGAATATGGTGCACAAAAAGTAGATGAAAACAAAAAACCAATTAAAGGTGAATACAACAAAGGACCAATCATGCCAATCAAAGGTGCTACAGAAAACCTTATGGGTGCAGATGACGAAAACAAACTTTACTATTCGGTTTATGAAGGTGGAGCTAAATCAAATCCAGTTGGATTCGTTTCAAAAGATGCAATCGAAGGTGTAGACCTTACAAGTGCTGAAGGTATCTTATATGGTACAGTAAACGAAGTTGTAAATGGTACTAAGAGTGTAGATGACTGGTATAAAGCAGTTATTGATGCAGTTCAAAAATACAACAAATAACATGTAAAACAAAATGTTAAATTAGCATATAGCGGTGGAAACACCGCTATGCTATTTTAGAGAGGTGAGATCTATGAACAAAAAGAAAGAACGAAAACGATTTATCATCATTTGCTTGGCTCCTGCATTTATATTGTTTAGTATATTTATGATACTACCAACATTGAATGTGTTTTGGATGTCAACGTTAAAATGGGGAGGATTGTCTGCTGATAAAACATTCGTTGGTTTGAATAATTTTATAATATTAGCGAAGGATATGAATTTTATACGAGCTTTGCAAAATACTATATTCTTGATTGCTATAGTAACGATAGTTACGATGACGATTGCAGTGCTATTTGCTAGCATCCTTGTTAGAGAAAAGGTAAAAGGTCAAAACTTTTTCCGTATTATCTTCTATATTCCTAACATACTTTCTGTAGTTGTAATTGCTTCTATATTTACCGCAATATATGACCCATCAGAAAATGGTATGATCAATAATATTATTGGTTTATTTAAGCCGGAAACATGGGAGACTATAAAATTCTTAGGGGATCCAAATGTTGTTTTGTATGCTATTTCAGGAGCTATGGTGTGGCAGGCGATTGGATATTATATGGTTATGTATATGGCTAGTATGAGTTCAATTCCAGAACATTTATATGAAGCAGCAGCACTTGAAGGGGCAGGAAAATTCAAACAATTCTTTTCCATCACGCTACCTCTTGTTTGGGATAACATAAGGACTACACTTACCTTCTTTGTGATCAGTTGTATCAATTTAAGTTTCTTGTTTGTGAAGGTGTTTGGAAGTGGACCTGGTGGTTCTGCTGAAACGGTATTGAGTTATATGTACAAACAAGCCTACGATAATGCAACTTATGGGTATGGTATGGCCATTGGTGTGATTGTATTCTTATTCTCATTTATACTAAGTGCTCTTATCAATAAGGCAACTGAGCGCGAAGTATTGGAATTCTAGGAGGTAATAAAGTGGAAAAAGTAAAAAAAGATCGTTCTGATCTCTTGTATAAAATATTCATATATGTCGCTTTAGCTACCTTGGCAATTTCTATTATAATTCCCGTAGCTTGGGTGTTTATGGCATCTATAAAACAAAACTCAGAGTTTTATGGAAATCCATGGGCATTACCAGCAGGAGTTTATTTTGAAAACTTCTTGAATGCTTTTCAAAAGGCAAACATGGGAGAGTATTTTATGAATTCTGTCATTGCTACTGGACTGGGGTTATGCCTTTTATTGGTAGTTGCTCTTCCTGCTTCTTATGTTTTGGCGAGATTTAATTTCAAATTGAAGAAAATAATGAACACTCTTATGATGGCAGGGCTATTTATTAACGTGAACTACATCGTAGTCCCGATATTCTTGATGATGTTAGGCTGGGATGATGCAGTATATAACTTATTTGGTATAAGCTTCTTT
The DNA here is from genome assembly GCF_053848845.1 of Amedibacillus sp. YH-ame6. Taxonomy (NCBI): domain Bacteria; kingdom Bacillati; phylum Bacillota; class Erysipelotrichia; order Erysipelotrichales; family Erysipelotrichaceae; genus Amedibacillus; species Amedibacillus sp. YH-ame6. Next base: position 30,096 of record NZ_JBSPEZ010000021.1, on the reverse strand, counting down.
ATGAATAATATCATTGTATTAGCAGTGGTATATGCAGCTACTGCAATACCATTTACGGTATACTTGTTAACAGGTTATTTTAAAACATTACCGACTGCGTATGAAGAAGCAGCGCTGATTGATGGATGTGGATATTTCAAAACGATGATTAAAGTCATGATCCCTATGGCAAAACCTAGCATTGTTACCGTCATTCTGTTTAATTTCTTAGCCTTTTGGAATGAGTATATCATTGCACTTACATTGATGCCAGGAACATCAAAAACATTACCAGTTGGTCTCATGAATTTGATGCAGGCCTCTAGAGGAAAAGCAGAATATGGAATGATGTATGCTGGATTAGTGATTGTCATGTTACCAACTCTGATTTTGTATATTATGGTTCAAAAGAAACTAACACAAGGGATGACTCTTGGTGGGTTGAAGGACTAAGGAGGTTACAGGAATGAATACGATAACGAAAAATGTATTGATGGTAATTATCTTTATTATCTCAATTGTGTTAATTTTCATAGGACAAAAAAATGTTGGATATACAGGTCTTATGGTGGAATTATTAGGCTTGGCTGGAATTTTGGGTATTCTATATACCTATAACAGAAGATACAAATAGGAGGAAATCATGGCTACTTTAAAATTAAAAAATATAAATAAAATTTATGACAATAATGTCCAAGCTGTATTTGATTTTAATCTGGATATAGAAGATAAAGAATTTATTGTGTTTGTAGGACCATCCGGTTGTGGGAAGAGTACAACTCTACGTATGATTGCAGGTCTTGAAGATATTAGCAGTGGGGAATTGTACATCGATGAGAAAATGGTAAATGAGGTTGCTCCTAAAGACCGAGACATTGCCATGGTCTTTCAATCCTATGCACTTTATCCTCATATGAGTGTATATGATAATATGGCCTTTGGTTTAAAAATAAAAAAGACAGCGAAAGATGAAATTGATCGACGTGTACAAGAAGCCGCAAAATCTTTAGAGATTGATCAATACTTAGATCGTAAACCAAAAGCATTATCTGGTGGACAACGTCAACGTGTTGCATTAGGTAGAGCCATTGTAAGAAATGCAAAAGTATTCTTAATGGACGAACCACTTAGTAATCTTGATGCGAAACTTCGTGTACAGATGCGTAGTGAAATCATTAAACTACATGAAAGAATCGGAGCGACTACGATTTACGTAACCCATGATCAAACAGAAGCGATGACTATGGCAACTCGTATTGTTGTTATGCGTGGAGGATATATCCAACAAATTGGTACACCGAAGGAAATTTATCAAAATCCAACAAATAAATTTGTTGCGGGTTTTATTGGTGCACCAGCAACAAATTTCATAGATGGAACGTATCATAATCATAGCTTTCATGTAGGAGAAAATACCATCGAATTACCGGAAATGTTCCTTGATAAATTAAAGGACTATGAAGGGAAAACAATTACGATGGGAATTCGTCCTGAAGACCTTCATGCGGAAGCCATTGTAGGACAAACATATCCATCTGCACAATTTGAGTTTAATATTGAAGTGAATGAATTGTTAGGTCACGAATTTATAATGCATGGAAATCTTCATGGACAACCTATACAAGCTAAGATATCTGCTCGTACGGATGTAAAAGCACATGATACAATTACGCTATATATGGATCTTGGAAAAGTACATTTCTTTGATGCGGAAACAGAAAACTGTATTATTTAAAATGAAATTTTAGTTAGACAATGTTCACACAAAGTGATAAATAAGGAGGTTAATACATGGCAACTGAGTATGGAAGAGTAACGATTCCTACAGATGTAGATGTCATTGAGGAAACAATCGCAATCATGAAACGATGGAAAGCAGATGCAATTCGTGATTGTGATGGTACGGATATGCCAGATGAAATCAAAAAAATGGATGTAAAACAATACGCGACGTATTATACGACGCGTAAAGACAATGCTTGGGCAAGTGCAAACCCTGATGAAATTCAACAAATGTATTTGATGAGTGAGTTTGTAACCGCAAAAGATACAACCTTGAGAATAGAAATCATGCGTGATTTCTATAAGGATCAATTAAAGCCAAACACCTTGGAGGATATACATCGTTGGTGGGAAGTAATCGATCGTACTACGGGTGAAGTAGTGAAGGATTGGGATTATGATGAGGATACAAAAGAAGTTGTATTGCATCATAGTATTCCTTTCCATGCCTATACAGTAAGTTTTCTAGCTTTTGTAATTTGGGATCCTGTACATATGTATAATTCCATTACGAATGGTTGGGAAGGGGAAGAGCATCAAATGACATTTGATGTTCGTCAACCAAATACAAAAGAGTTCGTAAAGGATAAATTGCGTGCCTTTGTGAAAGAGAGAGACGATGTGAATGTTATTCGTTTCACAACATTCTTTCATCAATTCACATTAACCTTTAATGAACAAGCAAAAGAAAAGTTCGTGGATTGGTTTGGATATAGTGCATCTGTTTCTCCTTATATTCTAAAACAATTTGAAGAAGAAGTAGGTTATGCATTTCGACCAGAATTTATTATCAATAAAGGATTTCACAACAATACATTCTGTGTACCTAGTAAAGAATTCAAAGATTTTATGGACTTCCAACAAAGAGAAGTATGTGTGTTAGCCAAGGAATTGGTGGATATTTGCCATGAAGCTGGCAAGGAAGCTATGATGTTTTTAGGAGATCATTTTATTGGGACAGAGCCATTTGGTAAGTATTTCAAATCCATAGGATTGGATGCGGTAGTAGGTAGTGTAGGTAGTGGAACTACTTTGCGTTTGATAAGTGATATTGATGGCGTAGACTATACAGAAGGAAGATTTTTACCATACTTCTTTCCCGACACCTTCCATGAAGGTGGAGATCCTTTGAAAGAAGCGAAAGTCAACTGGGTGACTGCACGTCGCGCCATTCTTCGCAAACCAGTAGATCGCATTGGATATGGAGGATATTTAAAGCTAACATTAGATTATCCTGAATTTATTGATTATATAGAAAATATTTGTAATGAATTTCGAGAACTATATGATCATGTAAATAACCAAACTCCACATACGCACTTGAAAGTTGCAGTCTTAAATAGTTGGGGTGAAATCCGTCGTTGGGGAACACATCTTGTTCACCATGCGATTTGGTATAAGCAAATATATTCCTACACCGGTGTATTAGAAGCACTATCCGGGTTTCCATTTGATGTTGCATTCATAAGTTTTGAAGATGTTCGAAATAATCCAAGCATATTAGATACAATCGATGTCGTAATCAATGTTGGAGATGCTTACACATCCTTTAGTGGGGGAGAAGAAATCGATGAAAGCATTATTACAACCCTTCGTAAATACGTTTACAATGGTGGTGGATTCATTGGTGTTGGAGAACCTCTAGCAATTCGTAAAAACGGGAAATTCTTTGCCTTATACGATGTATTAGGAGTAGATGAAGAATTAGGATTTACATTAAATACAGATAAGTACAATTGGCAAGAACATGAACACTTTATCGCAGAACAATTAGAACATGAAAATTTCGGTGAAGATTTACGCAATGTGTATGCGCTGGATGCTACCGTTGTGAAAGAGAAGAATTTACATGTGAATTTGGCTGTAAATGAATATGGAGAAGGACATGGTGTATATATGAACGGATTACCATTCTCCTTTGAAAATGCAAGGTTATTGTATCGTAGTATTTATTATGCTGCAGGTAAAGCAAAGGATATGAAAAAATGGTATTGTGAAAATTATAATGTAGAGATAAATTACTATCCTTCTACCAATAGTTTCTGTGTGGTAAACAATACGTATAAATCACAAAAAACAATCGTATATCGTGGAGATGGATCAAGCTTTGACCTTTCCTTAGATGCTTGTGAAATCAAATGGTTTGATTATAAAGGTAATATAAACTAGTGAGTGGTTTTAAGAAATTCCCCAATAAACTAGTGAGTTGCTAGAATAATAGATAGGTGATATATTCATGGCTAGAAACAGCAGAGTATATCACCTTTTATTGTGCCGAGAAATGTAACATTAATTGTGAGCCTGTAAAAAATTTTGTGTAAACTATCCTCCAATGGTAGAATGAAGAAAACTACTAGAGGAGGATTTTTATATGAGTAAGAAAGATATTGTAAAATATATAATAGAAGAATATGGAGTAACATCACCAACCGATATTACAAATGCATTGAAGGATCTTTTAGGAGAAACGTTACAAGAAATAATGGATACAGAATTCAATGAGCATATGGGTTATGAAAAGCATGATCAAGCAACAGCCAAGGACAATTATCGTAATGGAAGCAGTTCAAAAAAAGTAAAGACATCACAAGGTGAAATTGAGATTGATGTACCAAGAGATAGAAATGCTACATTTGAACCAGTTGTGATAGAGAAACATCAACGTGACATATCTGATGTAGATAATAAGATTATCAATCTATACGCTAGAGGAATGTCGACAAGAGATATAAGCGATTCTATACACGATATTTATGGGATAGAAGTCAGTGCGACGATGATAAGTAAAATAACGGATAAAATCATTCCAATAGCACAAGAGTGGTAGAAACGACCTTTACATACTGTATATCCAATCGTATTCATTGATTGCGTTCATTTCAATGTAAAAAGAGAGAGTATGGTAATCAAAAAAGCAGCTTACGTTGTTTTGGGAGTAACAGAAGATGGGTATAAAGAAATATTAGGTATCTACGTTGGTGAAAATGAAAGTGCTAAATTTTGGCTTTCTGTATTAACGGATTTAAAAAATAGAGGAGTGAAAGATATTTTAATCTTGTGTAGCGATGGATTGAGTGGAATCAAACAAGCGATAGAATCATCATTCCCTAATGCAGTCCAGCAGAGATGTATTGTACACTTAATACGAAACTCCTGTAAATATTTAAGCTATAAAGATAGAAAAGAGTTTTGTAGAGATTTAAAGAAAGTGTATGGCGCAACAAATAATCAAAGTGCATTAGAGAGTTTAGAGGACTGTAAGAAGAAATGGAGTGATAAATACCCATATGCCTTTAAGCCATGGGAAGACAATTGGAATGAAGTATGTAGCATGTTTAATTATGTTCCTGAGCTAAGGAAGATTATGTATACGACGAACGCCATTGAAAGCTTAAACAGTGCTTTCCGTAAGTTCACTAAGATACGCACGGTATTTCCGAGTGATGAGAGTTTATTAAAATCACTTTATTTAGCGCAGACAAAAATAACAGAAAAGTGGAATACTCCTTATGCAAATTGGGGGATAATTTACTCAAGTTTACAAATTATATTTGAAGGTAGAATATAAGCGTTCATTGACAAGCTTTTACATTATGATAAGATAATAAAAAAGTGACAGTACCTTTACTCGATACTATCACTTCACATTCAACTATTGGATTGATTGAGTTTACACAAAAATATTTACACGCTCAGTTTTTACTTTTGGTTCTCTAGAAAATCTTTAGGAAGCATTTCGCTATCGCATTTAATACAAGCATTCACATAAACTTTTTTCAATCCAAAACGTTTCTTTGATAAGACTTCTTCCGCAAGCCAATCAGGCATCGGATCTTCAAATCCACATTTAGTACACTTGAAGAGAATTGTATTTGATTTTTGGGAATTTCCATTTTTCATTAATTTTCTCCTGTATCCCTGGAGGGAAATAACAATCTACAAATTTCATTTCGCAACCACAACTACATAATAGAGGGTCAATACCAGTTGTGTCTATACGATATTGTCTATAAGCAGAAGTTTTTTTCAGAATCCAAGCAGCAGAGGAATGGACCATTTTACGAATGAGATTTGCGAGTTTCTTTTTCTTTGTGGCATAGCCACCAATGTAACGAATCATACGATAATTTTCATCTGGAATATGAAGCATAAGTTTTTTCATAAAAGAAACACAAGTGTCATAGACATCAACGCGCTCACCAGATGTATGGTCTTCATAATACCAAAGCACATGATCCATATCATAATTATAATCTAAGATGCGACTTTGAGCCATTACAGGACGACCAACATAGCGAATAACATAGTCGACACAGTCTTTTACATCCTTAAACTTCGAAGGAGGGCAATGAACATAAAAGCCATCAGGGTATAATTTATAAAGAGAACGTTTTAACTGTTTGAATTCAATTGTATCGATGTGTGAAGAAAGATTATCAAGAAGCTGTTTCATAAAAGAACGACGTAAAGAAGCGTAGTTGATATAAGAAAGTTTTTTGAATGAACCACATTTACGAAGTCCACCTTCAGCGAGAAGAACATGAATATGAGGATTCCAATTAAGAGGTCTACCAAAAGTATGAAGAACAAGAACGGCACAAGGAATCAAAGAATCGGATTTATTACCAGCATTACGAATTACAAAAGAAAGAGTATCGTTGACGGATTGAAAAAGGATATCGAGTAAAGAACGGTCTTCACGAAAATAATCACGTAAATCTTCGGGAATGGTAAAGACGCAATGACGATGAGAACAATCAAAAACTTTTTGAAGAATATTGTGAGAACGAATTTTGGCATATTTCATACCACAAGAATTACAGAAACGAGATTTACAAGTATGCCAAAGAAAGGTGAAGTTATCACAAGAAGGACAATCATAAAGAGAATGACCAAGCTCGTGTTGATGACAAAGGATAACAGAGTTGATAGCCTTCATAACAGAAGAGCGAATTAAGTCAGGGAAAAGATGGAAGTGGTAAGTAAGCTTATGTAGGTTTTCAAAAAAGATATGAGCAATGGAAATATGACTCTCACCAGGACGATAAGAATCACAATGATTATGTTTAGAAGCAAGTTCTTTTTTAGCGAAAACAGAAGAGTCTTTAATCAAAAAAATCACCTATAGATAGTATACTATATCTACAGGCGAAATTTAATCTTTCGGAATGTTCTTCAGGACATCTTTTTTATGGATAGAACATTTGATAAAAAAAACACCAAGTGAACTGGTGCTTATAATCTTATATAGCTTTAAGAGGTGCTTTTGTATGACCGATGAATAAATCTAGTTGGTGTCGGAAGGTGGATGTGAACCAAATGGTAATACGTCCTGTAAAGTAAGCCGCAAGAATCGTACCGATACCAATGGAAGATAAATTATGAAGAGTGAGTAATGAGAAGATCGCTACGCCAAGAGTCATAATCACTTCCACTTTGATACGGATTGCGCCAAACTCTTTACGTTTCATCGCTGCAATTACTCCAACGAAGCCTTCCATAGGCAATACTGTAAAATTAGAAGCAATCGTTAAGCTAGAACCAATTGCCATAATGAAACAAGCTAATAACACAGTTAATAACTGTAGGAATAGAGTATCAGGTTTAATGACTTCTAATAAGGGGGATACCATTTGAATGAATATAGAATATAGGAAGATCAATGCTAACTGTACTGCTTGAGTTTTCGATAGCTTTCTTATAAGTGCTGCCTCTAATATAAGTAAAATACCATTGGTTATAAAATTGAAAATAGCATAACTGCCAAAGGGAAACAAATAACTTAAAGTTAATGCAAGTGTACAACTTGGTGAGACACCTAAGTTTGCGTTGATGAATAAGTTTGAACCAATCGCTAATATAAATAATCCCATGACATATAAAATCAACTGATGTGAAAAGTTTGTATTCACTTTCATAATTATCACCCTCTCGTTATATCCCATTATAGAAATAGGAGTCTTTACAGTCAATTCCACATCTGATATAATATATTCCAGAATGGAATGAGTGATAATGGACATAAAACAGCTGGAGTACTTTGTGACAGTTTGCGAGAAGCAGAATTTTACAGAAGCTAGTTATCATTGTAATATTACGCAGAGCGGACTCTCAAAACAAATTAGGAAATTGGAAGAGGAACTTGGATACGTGTTGATTGAACGCAATACGAGGACTTTTCAGTTGAGCCGAGAGGGAAAGGTCCTATTGGAATATGCGAACGATATGTTGAAGTTACATAATGAATGTATACTACAACTACAACAAAGTAGTGAAATTAGAATTGGCAGTATGACTGTGCTCGCCCCTTATCATTTTGCGAAAATCATGGGAGATTTTCGATCTCTGTATCCCAATGTGAATTTATATATGGAAGAAGATAAAGCAGACGTAATAGTGGAACGTATAGCTTCTTATGACTTTGTGATTCTTCGTTCTTTTATGGTACACAATCCACAAAAGTATAATTTCATACCTTTATTTGATGACAGTTTATGCGCTGTTGTTTCCACAAAACACCCATTGGCAAAACGAAAGCAATTACGTTTATTAGATTTAAAAGAGGAATCTTTTGTGTTTCCAACCAAAGGTTCAGGAGGACATGAAGCATTTCATCTAGCTTGTGAACAGGCAGGTTTTACTCCAGATATCCATTATGAGTTCCCACAAGCAAATACCATCTTAAGCTTTGTGAAAGAAAACATGGGAGTTACTATTACATTTCAAAAAGTTGCGGATGAATTTATGAAAGATGGATTATGTAAAATCAATCTAGTAGATGAAATTCATTTTCCGATCGCCTTGATATACGCAAAAAACAAACAACTAAATCGCATACAAAAAGCATTGGTTGAGTTTATAAAAGAAAGAAACCTTGAAGAATAGGATTACCCTTCAAGGTTTTGTTTTTTGTCCTCAATAAATTGTTGGTATTTTAGAGATAAGATTTCAAATAAGAAGAACAAGATACTAGTGGATTCAATCATTTTGCTTTTGTTGTGATAGAGCATTTGTTGAGAAGGTTGGAAGAATATATTTACATTGCTTAAGGAAGCTAGGGAATTTTGTTGAAGCTTTGTAATCGATATAAACGCAATTCCTTTTAGCTTTAAAAATTTAGCGAATTGAATAATTTCCTTTGATTCACCACTAGTGGATACAACAATCACGATATCGTCCAATGACAGGTTTTGACTTAAAGCTTCATAATTTGGCGTTGAATCTAAAACACAAAGATAGATTCCTTCGGTACAGAATATCCTAGCGAGTTCTTTACATGCACTATATTGTACTTGTCCTGAACCAAAAAGATACACGCGTCTTGCCTTATACATCAATTCAAACATATCCGTAAAATCTTCATCTCTTAATTTCTGAACAGCCGCAATATGACGGTTGCATAATACATCCAAATTCTGAGATTGACTTTCTACTACTGGCTTTTTGTCTAAACTCATTTTAATGTGAACTTTTAATTCTGCAAATCCGCGAAATCCTAAACGTTGAGAAAAGCGAACGATACTGGCTTTAGAAAAATTCGTTGCTTTCGATAATTCATCAATACTACAAACAGAGCATTTTTCTTTATGTGTATTGATGTATTCTAAAATGATTAAATCATTATTACTTAAAGCGGAATAGTTCTTATTTATGATTTCATAGAATTCCATAGGCACACTCCTCATTTCTATCAATAAGACTGTTTTATGAAGTTGGTACGTTATGTATCAAATTACTTACCAAATTTTGTGTAAATTGTACCACCTTTTGTGACAAATCACAAGGTATGGAAATTCATTCTGAATGCTGGGCATCACACATATTAAAAAATATTTGTGCTATAGTTTGGATACGTTAATGAGGAGGAAATTGTATGAAAAGATATAACGTTGTAATTGTTGGTGGAGGAGGTTATCGTAATGCGGACTTATTAGCTATGCTTGCGGATAACAAAGATATGTTCCCATTGAAAAGAATCTGTCTGTATGATATTAAACAAGATCATCAAGATACTGTAGGTGCTTATGGGGAGATCATGATGAAGGAATATTATCCTGAACTAGAGGAATTTGTTTATACTACGGATGATAAAGTCGCTTTTCAAAATGTAGACTTCGCTTTGGTACAGATTCGCGCTGGTATGATCGAAATGCGTGAAAAGGATGAAAAAATTCCATTGTCTCATGGATGTGTAGGTCAAGAGACATGTGGTGCTGGTGGTATGGCTTATGGACTTCGTAGTGTACCTGAAATTGTTGATTTGATAAAAAGAATACGTAAATCATCACCAGAGGCATGGATTTTAAATTATTCCAATCCTGCTGCAATTGTAGCGGAAGCCACAAAACGTATCTTCCCAAATGATTTTCGAATTATGAACATTTGTGATATGCCAATCTCAATCATGGATCAATACGGAAAACTATTAGGATGTGAACGTCATGATTTTGAACCACGTTACTTTGGGTTGAATCATTTTGGTTGGTTTACACATGTATACGATGCGAAAACAGGAGTGGATCGTATGGATGAAATCAAAGAAAAACTACTTCATGGTCATGTTTTTGAAAAAGGTGGAAAAGATGAACATCTATGGGATAAATCTTGGGTAGAAACATATAACTTTATGAGCAATATGGTGCGTGACTTCCCAGAATATTTACCGAATACATATTTGAAATATTACTTATATCCAAAACATGTAGTAGAAACAAGTGATCCTAATTATACACGTGCAAATGAAGTAATGGATGGAAAATCAAAGAGAACGTATGCCATGATGAAAGAAGTTATCAAACTAGGTAAATTAAAGGGCACACCTTATGAAATTAAGCCAGGACGTGGTGTACATGCACGATATATTGTAGAATTGGCTTCTTGTATTGCGAATAATAAAAACGATATCTTCTTAATCATCGTAAAAAACAATGGAACAATTTCAAACTTAGATAGTGAAATGATGGTAGAGGTGGCATGTCGTGTAGGCGCTCATGGTGCACAACCATTAGCAATGGAACCAATTAAAACATTCTATAAGGGTATGATTGAAGGACAGTATGCCTATGAAAAGCTTACTGTGGATGGTTTCTTCGAACAAGATAAGCAATTATTGTTAGAGGCACTTGTATTAAATCGTACGGTTATTGATACCGATACAGCAAAAGCAATTTTGTCTGATTTAATTGATGCAAATAAAGACTATTGGGGTGCAGTCTTTAAAGACCAATAAAAGAATTGAGGAAAAATTATGAAATTTTCATTCGGAAGAAAAAAAGATAAAGAAGAGATTCAAAGTCCATATCAAGGATATTTACTTCCACTTGAGGAAGTGGATGATGAAATGTTTGCCAATAAAGTTATGGGGGATGGATTTGCGGTAGAACCAACTGATGGAAAGGTTTATGCACCTGTAAATGGAACTATTTGTGTATGTTTTCCTACAGGACATGCGATTGGTATTTCCATGGAGAATGGGGTAGAAATCCTATTGCATCAAGGTATCGATACAGTAGAATTGGATGGAGAAGGATTTCAGCTACACATTCAAGAGGGAGATATTGTCAAACAAGGACAACTCCTTTGTACAATGGATTTAGATTTGATTAAAAAAAGAGGAAAACAGACAACAAGTATGTTTGTGGTAACCTCCGGAAATACCATAGAGGTAACAAAGCTTCACCAAAATGTTTCTTATCACGAAAGTGGTATTATCACTATTCATGAAAACTAGAGCAGAGATGCTCTTTTTTTATAGTTTTAAACTATGGATTTAGCACTTTTTCTATACTGTATTTATAGATTTTGGATGATATAATGGGAAAAACAGGAGGACATACTATGAAATTAGATGATTTGGTAATCACCTATTATGATAATTTGAATGATACAGATATCGAAATATGGAATTATATTGTAAATCACAAACTTGAATGTACCAAGATGTCGATCGAAGAATTAGCAAAATTATGCATGGTATCTAGAATGACCATCTTAAGATTCACAAAGAAGATTTCCTTGGATGGATATAGTGATTTAAAATTTCTTTTAAAAGAAGAGTTCCGCAATCAAAAACAATGGAGTAAGGAAGAAATTGATAACACATGTGAACAACATGTACATACGATTCATCTATTAAAGACGATGGATTTACGTTCCATTTGCCAAATGCTGTTTCAAGCAAATCGCTGTTTTGTATATGGAACAGGATTTTTAGTAAAGAGTAGTATGCAGATTTTAAAAGAGGAAATGTTTAAAACGAATGTTGTGTTTAATTTGTTACAGGGGAATGGAGAGATGCGTACATATCTTGAAAATATCGAAAAGAATGATGTTATGGTGCTCTTTTCCATTAGTGGTGAAAATGAACAAGTCATAGAATATAGTAAACAACTGAAAGAAAAAGGAGTAAAGCTAATTGTCTTCTGTCCTTTTAAGGATTCTACTTTAGGAAAGTATGCGGATGCATTTTTGAACTTTTCACCTTTTATGACAAAAGAAAATGCGAAATCTTTACATATGTATCCAATTAGTATGTTAATTTTTTCAATAGAACTTTTGTATTATGAGTATTGTTTATACCTTCAAGAACAATTCGTAGACAATGTATAAAATCTTCTTATGAAGGTTTTTTATTATATACAAAATGCAGTATTTATCAGTGTTATCAAAGGCTGGAAAAAGTTTCTCATAATGTGATGAATAACATTACATGTAAATAAAATCTATGTATTGGTAAACGATTGTAAGCGCTAAAGGGAATGCTTATAATGAAGAAGTCATCAAGAAACGGCCGTTGATGCGTATAAAAAATAAGAGGAGATGAATATAGTATGATGCAAAAAATCCAAAGATTTGGTGGTGCCATGTTTACGCCGGTACTACTCTTCGCTTTCTCGGGGATTATGGTGGGATTAGGTACAATTTTCCAAAATGAATTAATTATGGGTAGTATTGCTTCTCCAGATACCATGTGGTATCAATGCTGGTATGTATTAAGAGAAGCAGCTTGGACAGTATTTCGACAAGTACCAATGCTGTTTGTTGTAGGACTTCCTATTGGATTAGCTAAGAAGCAACAAGGACGTGCTTGTTTAGAGGCATTGGTTCTTTACATAACATTTAACTATGCGATGGCAGCAATGCTTACTAACTGGGGTTCTGTATTTGGTATCGATTATGCACTTGAAGCAGGCAATGGTACAGGATTAGCTATGGTCGCAAGTATCAAAACATTAGATACAGGAATGATTGGTGCACTTGTGATTTCTGGTGTAACTGTTTGGATTCATAATCGTTACTTTGATACACCACTTCCGGATTGGTTAGGATCTTTCAAAGGAAGCTCCTTCGTATGTGTATTAGGTTACTTTGCAATGATTATATTAGCTGGATTATTCTTAGTTGTATGGCCAAGAGTACAGGAAGCAATGATGAGTTTACAGACATTCTTCCAAAGCAGTGGAGCTGTGGGTATATGGGTATATAGTTTCTTAGAACGTATCTTAATTCCTACTGGTTTACATCATTTCATTTATACTCCATTTGTTTATGATTCAGCAGTCGTAGCTGGTGGTATCAAAGTTGCTTGGGCAGAAAGTTTAACAGAACTTGCGAAATCAAGTGATTCCTTAATCTCTTTATTCCCAGGTGGTGGGTTCTCCTTATATGGTTGGCCTAAAATGTTCGCATCCATTGGTATTGGTGCAGCGTTCTATGCAACAGCAAAACCTGCGAAAAAGAAAGCAGTTATTAGTTTAATGGTTCCTGTTTGTTTAACCGCAATCTTATGTGGTATCACTGAACCAATTGAATTTACATTCTTATTCGTAGCTCCGGTACTATTCTTTGTACATGCATTATTATCTGCATCACTATGTACTGTTCTATATTTAATTGGTTTATCAGGGGACTTTACAAGCGGGTTAATTCAAAACTCTGCGTTGAACTTTATACCATTATGGTCAAGTCATGGATCTCAGTATTTACTAGCATTTGCAATTGCGATCGTATTCGTTGTAATTTGGTTCTTTGTCTTCAGTTTCATGATTGTGAAAATGAACTTACCAACACCAGGAAGAGAAGAAGATGATAGCGAAGTAAAATTGGTAAGTAAAGCAGAATATAAAGCTTCAAAAGCATTAGATGATACGTCTAATGATCCAAAAGATAGCATTGAAGTTGCTGGTGGAAATACACAAAAAGCAACAGGTTATCTTGTGGCATTAGGTGGAAAAGAAAATATCCTAGATGTTACAAACTGTGCAACGAGACTTCGTGTAAATGTGAAAGATGCAAGTCTAATACAACCTTTAGAAACTTTTAAAAAGTTTGGAGCACATGGACTTGTAGTAAAAGGCAATGCAATTCAAGTAATTGTTGGATTGGGTGTTCCATCTGTACGAGAAGAATTTGAAAAACTATTAAATGATTAGGAGGAATTATATATGAAAGAATCATCCATTTGTATAGCTGGAGGCGGTAGTACCTATACTCCAGGGATTGTATTGATGTTGATGGAAAGTCGTGATCGCTTTCCAATTCGTCAAATTAAATTATATGATGATAATGCAAATCGTCAAAGTAAATTAGCGGAAGCTTTGGATGTTTTAATGAAAGAGCGTTATCCAGATGTAGCATTCTCTTGGACAACAGATCCTAAAGAAGCATTTACAGATATCGATTTCTGTATGGCACATATTCGTGTAGGTTTATACGAAATGCGTGAAAAAGATGAAAAGATACCATTGAAACATGGGTGTGTAGGGCAAGAAACATGTGGACCTGGTGGATTAGCATATGGGCTTCGTTCTATTGGACCAGTCATTCAATTGATTGATTATATGGAAACATATAGTCCAAATGCATGGATGTTAAATTATTCTAATCCAGCTGCGATTGTAGCGGAAGCAACCAATCGTCTTCGTCCAAACTCTAAAATTTTAAACATTTGTGATATGCCAGTGGGAATTGAAAGAGCATATGCATCAATCCTTGGTTTAGATAGTAGAAAAGATATGGATGTACGCTATTATGGATTAAATCACTTTGGTTGGTGGACAAGTATTAAAGATAAAAAAGGCAATGATTTAATGCCTACATTAAAAGCGCATGCAAAGACACAAGGCTACTCTTCTAATTCAGGTGATTTCCAACATAAAGATCCATCTTGGCAAGATACTTATACAAAAGTAAAAGATTTCTATGCTTTAGATGAAGATTCTTTACCAAGTACTTATTTAAAGTATTACTTATGCCAAGATTATGTAGTACAACATTCGAATCCAGAATACACAAGAGCAAATGAAGTTATGGATGGAAGAGAAAAAAGAGTATTTAAAGCTGCGAAAGATATCGTTGAAAAACAAACAGCAGAAAACTGTGGATTTGAGATTGATACACACGCATCCTTTATTGTAGATTTAGCTTGCGCTATCAAGTATAATACCAAAGAAAGAATGCTATTGATTGTTCCTAATAATGGAGCTATTGAAAACTTTGATCCTACCGCAATGGTAGAAGTACCTTGTCTTGTGGGAAGCGATGGACCAGAACCATTATCAATTGGTGTAATTCCAAGATTTCAAAAAGGATTGATGGAACAACAAGTTGCTGTTGAAAAATTATGTGTAGATGCATGGGAAGAACAATCTTACCAGAAAATGTGGCAAGCATTAACATTATCAAAAACAGTACCAAGCTGTGATGTAGCCAAAGCATTGCTGGATGATTTGATTGAAGCAAATAAAGCCTACTGGCCAGAACTTAAATAACAATGTAACGAAAGGAGAAGCATGAAGAAACCATAAGGATCATCATGCAAATAAGAATATGTTCACAAACAAACTAAAAATGATTTTCAATTTTGACGGGTTAAAACTTACACAGTATGCGTTCTTAGTAATTGCGACAATTATCTTAGTAGTCGTATTTGGAATATATCCATCTAATTTTGAATCTGTATTTAAAAACCCTGTTTTGACAGTTCAGATTTTATTGGTGTTATCTTATCCATTCTGCTATCTCCTTTTGAAATCTATTCGCAAGAATTTAATAGATGCTAAAAATGAGCAAATCCTTCCTTTATGGATTATCCTGATTTGCCAAGTATCATCTTTAAATATTGTATGTAGTTTCCTACTTATTTATGGAATCTATCAAACTTATGGAAGCCAGTTTTTATCTTTTAAGAATATTCGTCTAACAAAAACAAACAAAAGCTTTGTTATTAGTTTGATTCCAATCGTATTATTGTATGCAATTATACTATTTGTTAGAATCCGTTTAGGTATGCTTGGTTAAGGTTAGTAAAAAAAGGAATGAAGAAAGGACGCAATTCTTATGATATAAGAGCGTTCTTTTTTTGTATGTTTATTCAAATTATATCTAATAAGTATTTGACATATATCTAACTATACTGTATATTGAATATGGAGGTAGACGTATATGAAACAACTATTAGATAAATATATAACATTAAAAACACAAAAACAATATTTGAAAATCATCCTTGCCAATAGTATCAATCGCTTTGGGGACTCCATTGATGCGATTGCGTTTACTTGGTTAGTATATGAAGTAACACAGAGTGCTACATGGAGTACGGTTATTTTTGGTATGAACATGTTGCCAACAATCCTACTACAACCTTTTACGGGTGCCCTTGTGGAAAATATGCGCAAGAGAAATATTATGATTATTTGTGATATAGCACGAGGAGTATCCGTTTCTATCATTGCGATTAGCTATCTTGCAGGAAATCTAACACCCTGGATGATTCTTGCGGTGACCTTATTAGACTCTACTTTTGAAACATTTCGTATTCCTGCTGGAATTTCAATTGTCCCTAAGTTGTTGGATGAAGAACATTATGAAGTAGGAACGGCATTGAATTCTACATTTTCAAGAGCGATGGAATTGATAGGGACAGGGTGTGCAGGCTTCATAATTGGTATCTTTGGTATCTCAACAGCCATATTCATCGATGCGATTACTTTTATAGGAAGTGCAATTGTAATTGGATTTATTCGCTATAACGAAACCATTACAAAAGAAAAGTTATCGTTGAAATCCTATACCACAACCTTAAAAGAAGGTGTACATTATATGAAATGTAGACAAGCTGTTCTAGTATTATGTTTGATTGGTGCGCTCTTGAATGCAGTTGTGATTCCGATCAACTCCTTACTACCTGTATTTATTGATTCCATTATGAAAAGTGGAAGTGAAATGTTATCTATGTTGTCTGTAGGAATGACTGTTGGATCTATCATCGGTAGTTTCTTGTACCCAGTTCTAACAAATCACATTACAAAACGTAGACTACTACTAGCAACTATTGTGTTTGTTGGATTCTTCTATATCCTAATCGTATATATTCCAAACGTAATTCCTCAAAAGTTTATAAGCGATGCGTTGATTGTAGGTATGTTTACTATTTTAGGATTGTTGAGTGCGGCAGTTTCTACGTTCGTGGCAGTCTTTCTGATGCAACGTGTGGATCCCAATTATATGGCAAGAGTCGGGGCAGTGTTTAATGCATTTGTGACCTTAACCATACCTATAGGTTCCTTACTAATTAGTGTGTTGTTACAGATGACTTCTTTTGTGACCATATTCCTTGGATTTGGTATTCTATCCATCTTCCTATATCTAATATTACGAAAGCGAGAAATTTTCTTTATGCTTGATGAAAACCCAAGCAAAGAAGAATAGGTGTGTTATAATATCCTTAACGTAGGAAAGAGTAATGGTGGTAATATGAAGGCAATATATAAAAAAAACGTAGACTTCATTCGAGAAGCGAATTTATTCTTGCGCAGATACTGCGAGGATGATAATTTTACAGAAATGAAAGAACACCTAAAAAAGAAAACAAGTTACACCAAAGAAATAGAACACATCATCAATGAAATGGGTGTTGTATATAATGAAATTTTGGATGAAATGGAGAATTCTTTAAAAGAAGAGATACATGAACACGAATTTTATTTCAAATCCTATGTAGAGGATGAAGATAGTTTAGATGCGACAATTGCGGATTGCATGAGCTTTGAAGCTTGGAGTATGGATGAAGAAAATGTGTCTTTATATCATAATCGCATCAAAGAGAGTTTTCATAAAAATCCTTCTTGTTTTATTGATTGCGTTATAGTAAGCAATGAATTGGATGCACAATATAGCGATGAAGAAGTTCTTCGTTTATTAGATGAATCTGACTTAAAAGATGAAATCAAATGGAAAGTGTACCAAATATATCTTAACTTTGATCAACATTTGGATATTGTAATGGGGATTCTAGAAAAAGTGATACCTATTATGAAACGTGTATATAAAAACCATGAGAATGCATTCGAGGTATTTCATTCCTATTGGAGTGAAGTTTGTGAAAGCGGAAGATTTATGGAAGCTTTACAAATTCATGTAAAATTTGAATTAGAAGAGGATGTAGCTTTATGGGTGAAACCATCCTGGATGGGATGTAATGGACTTCGTTTAATGGCTCTCAATGAAAAAGATAAACTCCATATTTTGATTGGGTTAATGTTTACAGATCATAGCTTTATTGGAAACGAAGAAGTTTCTATGGAAGATGCATGTGCACGAATCAAACTGTTAAGTGATCCAAGCAAGTATGAAATCTTGAAGCTCATTAAAAATGAGGGTTTATATGGTTCCCAACTTGCGGAGAAATTGAAACTGACAACGGCAACCATTTCACATCATGTAAGTGCTCTTAGCAATGCCTCCTTAATTGCATATGAAAAAGATTCCAATCGTGTATACTATCGTAGTAATAAGGAACAAATTGGATATCTATTAGATCAAATGCGTAGTGATTTATACGATGATTAGCTGCTTATAAATGGCAGCTTTTTTTATGTCAAATACGTAGTGAATATGTTACAATAGGAAACTGTAGGTGATAAAATGAAAAACATGACAGAGGGAAATACAACAAAACTCATATTGGCATTTGCCATTCCAGTACTATTAGGGAATATATTTCAACAGTTTTATAATATGGCAGATACTATGATGGTAGGGCAAATATTAGGAGTTAAAGCTCTTGCGGCTATGGGAGCGGGTGCTTCTTTATCGGGACTAGTGATTGGATTGGTAAGTGGAGTATCTATGGGTGTATCCATTATGATTGCACAATATTATGGGGCAAAAGATGAAAAGGGAATGAAGATGGCAGTGGCTGGATGCATACGTTTATGTACCATCATTGTATGTATTATCGTATTTGTTGCCCTACTTGTGAAACGTCCAGTTTTGCAGCTGCTACAGACACCTGCTTCCATTATCGATATGACAGATACTTATTTAACGATTATCATCGTTGGTTTATTTGTGACTATGGCATATAATGCAATGGCAAGTATGTTGCGTTCTATAGGAGACAGTAAAACTCCTTTGTACTTTTTAATTGTAGCGTCTTTAACAAATGTGCTTTTGGATTATATCTTTATTGCATATTTCCATTGGGGTATTGCAGGTGCAGGGTATGCAACAGTAATTTCACAAGTATTATCTGTTGTCCTTTGTTTCTTTTATATGAAAAAGAAATATCCAATGTTTATTCTACATAGAGGAGAATATTACGTAGAAAAAGATATTTTAAATAAACAGTTATCCATGGGGATTTCCATGGGTCTTATGAATTCTATTGTATCCGTTGGTTCTGTTGTTTTACAAAGTGCGGTGAATGGATTAGGTGAGATTACAATAGCGGCACATACGGCAGCACGAAAAGTCGCAGAAATGTTTATGCAACCACTTATAAGTATTGCGATTGCGGATACGACCTTTGTATCTCAAAACCTAGGAGCTAAAAAGTATCATAGAATTCGAGAAGGATTAAAACATAGTGTTTGGATCAGTTTTATTTGGGTTTTATTTGTAATACTGATTTCCTTTTTTGGAGTTGATAAAATTATAGGGCTATTGGTTTCTTCTACAGAAACAAAGGTGGTTTCATTGGCAACGTATTATTGTCGTGTTTCTGCAGGGTTCTATTTTGTGTTAGCAATCTTATTTATCTATCGTAATTCCTTACAGGGAATGGGAAATGGTAGAATTCCGATCATATCAAGTATTATAGAAATGGTTGTTAAAGTAGTGGCGACCTTTGCGTTGATTCCTTATACTGGATATACGGGAGTATGTTTGGCAGAACCTATCGCATGGTCACTCATGGCACCTGTTCTCTTCATTTTCTTTTATAAAGATATAAAAGAACGTGAACGATGGGAAGTAGCGAGTAAATAAAATATGGTATACTATTTAGTGTACAAGGAGTTGGTAAAATGAAAGATTATTTAGTAAAAGCATTGACCTGTGAAGAACGGGTAAGAGTATATATATGTAGTACTACAGCACTTGTGGAAGAAGCAAGACAACGATTTGATTTGTATCCTACTTCTGCCGCAGCACTAGGAAGAGTGTTGAGTGTTGGCTCTATGATGGGAAGCATGTTGAAAAGTGATAAAGAACAATTAACAATTAAAATCAATGGTGGTGGACCTATTGGTACGGTTTTAGTGGATGCTTATAGTGATGGACATGTACGTGGATTTGTGAGTGATCCCCACATTCTACTACAATATAACGACACTGGAAAACTAGCAGTTGGAATGGCTGTAGGTAATCAAGGAACCTTAGAAGTCATCAAAGACTTACATATGAAAGAAAACTGGGGTGGAACAGTTGCGATTCAATCAGGTGAAATTGGAGATGATTTTGCCTATTACTTTACCGCAAGTGAACAAACACCTTCTGCTGTTTCGGTAGGTGTATTGGTAAATACAGACGGTAGTATTATCGCCGCAGGTGGTTTGATTATTCAAATGATGCCAGATGCTGATGAAGAAGATATTGCGAAAGTCGAACAAGTCGTACAACATATGAAACATATCTCTACGTATATTCAAGAATACGAATCATTAGAAGATATCTTAAAAGATCTTTTCCAAGAAGATTTGAAGATTTTGAGTACACAAGATGTTTGTTTCAAGTGTGATTGTGATAAAGCAAAAATGAAACGCGTGATTACAACCTTATCAAAAGAAGAACGCACGGCTATGATAGAAGAAGATCATGGTTGTGAAATTACATGTAATTTCTGTAATGAACGTTACCAATTTAGTGAAGAAGAATTACGTGACTTAGAAAGGTTTCTTGAAAAGTATGCCAAAGAATAGTTGGAAGATAGGGCCTATAGAAATACCTAACCAGGTTGTTATTGCGCCGATGGCAGGAATATCCAATCCTGCTTTTCGTGTAATATGTAAAGAATTTGGGGCAGGATTAATTTACACAGAAATGGTAAGTGATAAGGCACTCTATTATGATAATGAGAAAACAATAGGTATGACCAATGTAGAAGAGAGTGAACATCCTCTCACGATGCAGATTTTTGGACATGATATCGAAACGATGGTATTTGCGGCAAAACTATTAGATCAGAAAACAGACTGTGATATTATTGATATCAATATGGGGTGTCCAGTCACAAAAATTATAAAGTCAAATGCAGGGAGTGCATTGATGAAAGATATTGAGCATGCCATTGCGATGACAAAGGCCGTTGTAGAGAGCGTTTCTAAGCCAGTTACTGTAAAGATGAGGATTGGTTGGGATATGGATCAAATCAATTGTGTAGAGCTTGCGAAAGGCTTAGAGGCTGTAGGCGTTGCGGGTATCGCAGTTCATGGAAGAACTCGAAAACAAATGTATGAAGGACATGCGGATTGGTCCTATATCAAACTCGTAAAAGATGCGGTTAAAATTCCAGTTATGGGAAATGGCGATATACGTAGTGGAGAAGATGCAAAACGAATGCTTGAAGAAACTGGGTGTGATGCTGTCATGGTTGGTAGAGGAGTGCTTGGTGATCCTTGGTTGATTAAGGATATTGCGACTTATTTAGAAACTGGAAAGCATATGGAGCCAGTTACTTTACAAGAAAAATTCACAATGGCACGATTACACGCAAAACGTTTATGTGACCTAAAAGGAGAAATCGTAGGGATTCGAGAAATGCGAGGACATGCGGCATGGTATGTAAAAGGATTGCCAAAAAGCCATCGATTAAAAGATGAACTAACAAAAATGGATACATATGAACAATTAGAACAAATTTTAGATCGATATGAAGCAGAGTATCATACATATGTAGAGAGCAGAAAAGATACCATCTAAATTATTAATTTGAAATATTTTAGTTTAAGAAAATATGTAAATAAAAATCAGTGAGGGTTTTAAACCTTCACTGATTTATTTTTTTAGAAATTTCTTCCTAGTGCATCAGCAGCCATGATTGCTGCATATACATCTTCAGGATTAACTTCAAAAGGCATATTGTGTAAAGTATCATCTGGAGAACAAGCAAGTTTCGCAACTTCCATAATCTCTTCACTTCGAATTTCTTTAATTCCTAAATCGGTAAGGGTTGTTGGTAATCCAACATCTTTACAGAAGAACAATACTTCTTCGATTTCTTCAGTCGGAGCATTTTCCAATACAAGTTGTACTAACGTTCCAAAGGCAACTTTTTCTCCGTGATACAATGCATGTGTTGCCTCAATCGCAGTCAAGCCATTATGAATAGCATGAGCTCCCGCAAGACCACCACTTTCAAATCCAATACCAGATAAGTATGTATTCGCCTCAATGATATTCTCTACGGCTTTGGTGCATACTTTTTCATTTACCGCTAACATTGCAGTGACTCCATTTTCTAATAATGTTTCATAACATAGTTCAGCGAGTGCCATCGCTGCTAATGTAGTATTTCCACCAACACAATTCTTGGCGTTAGATTGTTTACAAGCTCTTGCCTCAAAGTAAGTTGCAAGTGCATCTCCCATACCAGAAACCAGCAATCTAGCAGGTGCTTTACTAACAATATCCGTATCTACTAAAACAATATTAGGACTAGATGGTAAGAATAAATATTTCTCAAACACACCCTCATCCGTATAGATAACAGAGAGTGCACTACATGGAGCATCCGTGGATGCAATGGTAGGTACAATCACAACAGGCTTATGTAAGAAATGCGCAATTGCTTTTGCGGTATCATGAATCTTACCTCCACCAATTCCTACGATGGTATCGCAACTCGTATCTTTGCATAAAGCCATTAAGCGTTCAATTTCATGCATACTACATTCTCCATGAAACACTTCATAAGTAACTGTAGAGTCACTGTGATTTGCACTTTCGCTGATTGCTTCCTCAACACGCTTTCTGCCAGTTGCACTTGTTAGAACAAACAAATGTTTTCCAATATTCTCTGTATGTTGACATAAATGATATAACTCTTTTCTTCCCTGCACATAACGTGTAGGACTTCCAATAATAGTAGCCATAAATGACCTCCTTTTTCTGTTGTCTCCATTATAACATTTTAGAAACTTTATCCAAGGTGAATCTTTTCATAACTTAAGTTTTATTGTCAACCGTTTTTGAAAATGTCTCAAAAATAGTTAAACATTAGTACAGTCATTACGATGCTTCATCGTTAGTAAATAATTTTGAAACGAAGCATGTTTCCATGGATGACTCATCGGTGGAATATATTGCTTCTTTTCTTTTTTTACTTCTTTAACTACTTCAAAATTTAATGAATATTTCTGATGTTCAGGTATTTCTTCTAATATGAATAATTGATCTAACACATTTGCGTACAAGTTTCCATTATAGGATTCAATCACTAAAGCAGTGCTACCTTTTTTAAAATAAACGGGAGTGTTGTTTTCGAGTAGAGTTCTATAACACTTGTTTTTATATTTAATAGAATGCCCACTATCTATTTTTCTTTCACTTTCTTTTTATCTATCACCCGTAAGATAATTTATATTTTTGTTCACAATATCTTGAGATGAGCTTTTGTT
>NZ_JBSPEZ010000021.1:0-6426 GCF_053848845.1 Amedibacillus sp. YH-ame6 | reverse complement strand
TCATTAGCTGCGTCTATATCTTTTATATGAGCGCGTCTTAGTTCTACAGGTAATCTGCTTTGGAATGTTTGATTAAGTCTTTCGACTCTTCCTTTAGCCTGGGCCACGCTCGTAGTCTTAATTTCTACACCCAATTGATGACATGCATAAGAGAACTGAGTAAATGTATCATCGTCATCAAATGCGGTGTTTTTTCTTTTGTATTCAAACACAGTGCGCCTATCTGTATAAAACATCGCAGGTATTCCAAAATCCATCAATATCCTATGAAAGACATGGTAATACCCGTTTAATGTCTCTTGTGTATCAAAATAGGCTCCTACAACCGTTCCTGTTGAATCATCAACAGCTAAATGCAAATGCCATACTTCATTAGGGATCCAATGAAATGATGACGCATCCATTTGAATCATTTCACCCATGTATTTGGATCTTGATCTAGTAGGATGAGCATCTTTAGAATCAATCACAGCTATCGCTTCTTTTATTTCGTTTTTAACTTTCTCTGACTTGGTTACATCTAATTTTGTTTTTAATAATTTTTTCATAAATTTTTTAGTTTTTCTTTTGGCTTTAGGTGAAATGATACCTTCATCCCTTAGCCATCTATTAAGAGTTGTATCACTTATTTTATGACCAAGTTCTTCATTAACTATTTCGCAGAAGTGAGTAAAATTAGCATCACCATAGCCGTCGATATATAAATTGATAATTCTTTGCCTGATAGAGTTGTGGATTGTAGTCGAAGGATTTTTACCTCTATTACCATGTAGGAAACCTGCTTTACCTTCCAGTTTGTATTTTGTCAGTAATCGATTAACTGTACGTATAGTACATTTCAACTTGATAGCAACAGCTTTCTTATTCCCATTTGTATCTGATAAGTTTTTTATAATCTCATATTTATATTCTTCATTCATTCTTAATTCAACCTTTCTCATAATGACCTCCCTTAAGGAGATATTATATACTTTTATTAAATTACATTGGGACATTTTCAATATTGATACATTGAGACATTATCATTTTCGAATGAGATGGATTCTAGAATTCTTTAGAAATCATTGACTATTTTCGTAATTTTCGATATACTAAATGGCAGATAAGCATTGAATTAAAGTAGTACCTTGTGCACTGTTATAGAGAGTCAGCGGTTGGTGTAAGCTGATACAGATAACTTGGGAACTCGTTAAGGAGCTTGATCACATGATCCGTGTAACTTCGCGTTAAGAAGAAATGAAGGGCATCTTGTAAAAGATGAACTAAGGTGGTACCGCGTTACTTATAACGTCCTTAGATGAGGGCGTTTTTTTATATGAAAAAGGAGAGATTGTATGAGTTACGAACATAAGAGTATTGAGAAAAAGTGGCAAAACTATTGGTTAACCAATAAAACGTTTGCATGTGATACATGGGATTTTGAAAAACCAAAATGTTATGTATTGGATATGTTTCCATATCCTAGTGGAAATGGATTGCATGTAGGACATCCAGAAGGATATACAGCAACAGATATCATTTCTAGAATGAAACGTATGCAAGGTTACAATGTATTACATCCAATGGGATGGGATGCGTTTGGTTTACCTGCAGAGCAGTTTGCGATTCAAACAGGGAACCATCCTGCAGAATTTACAAAGAAGAATGTTGATCATTTCCGTGAGCAAATTCAAGCTTTGGGTTTTTCCTATGATTGGGACCGTGAAATTTCAACGACTGATAAAGATTACTATAAATGGACACAGTGGATTTTCTTACAACTTTACAACAAAGGATTGGCATATGTGGATGAAATCCCTGTAAACTGGTGTCCTGAACTTGGAACGGTACTTGCGAATGAAGAAGTCATCGATGGAAAGAGTGAACGTGGAGGATATCCTGTTATTCGTAAACCTATGCGTCAATGGGTTTTAAAGATTACCGAATATGCAGAACGTTTACTAGAAGATTTGGATTTATGTGATTGGCCTTCTTCTACAAAAGAAATGCAAATCAATTGGATTGGAAAATCACAAGGTGCAAATGTGAACTTTAAAATCAAAGATACAAATAAAGAGTTCACTGTATTTACAACACGTTGTGATACACTTTTTGGGGCTACCTATTGTGTTATGTCACCAGAGCATCCTTATGTAGACGAAATTACTTCAGCATCACAAAAGGCTGAAATTGATGCTTATAAAAAGGCATGTGCTACCAAATCAGATATGGAACGTACAGAATTAAACAAAGATAAAACAGGTGTGTTTACAGGTGCGTATGCGATCAATCCAGTCAATGGTAAAGAAGTGCCAATTTGGATTTCTGATTATGTACTAGCAAGCTATGGAACAGGAGCTATTATGGCGGTTCCAGCGCACGATACACGTGACTATGAATTTGCAAAGAAATTTGATATCGAGATCGTTCAAGTATTGGAAGGCGGAGATATTAGTAAAGAAGCATACACAGAAGATGGTACACATATCAATTCTGGTTTCTTAGATGGAATGGGGAAACAAGAAGCCATTGACACTATGATTGCTTGGTTAGAAGAGCACGCATGCGGATGTGCAAAAACGACTTACAAATTACGTGACTGGTTATTCTCAAGACAACGTTATTGGGGGGAACCAATTCCAATTATCCAAATGGAAGATGGAACTACACGTACTGTAGATATAGATGAACTTCCTTTAGAATTGCCAGAGACGAAGAACTTCAAACCTAGTGATAGTGGAGAATCTCCATTAGCACATTGTGAAGATTGGCTACAAGTTGAAATCGATGGAGTAAAAGGTACAAGAGAAACCAATACAATGCCTCAATGGGCAGGTTCTTGTTGGTATTATTTACGTTATATTGATCCTAAAAATGAAGACGCAATTGCGGATCCGGAACTATTGAAACACTGGTTACCAGTAGATTTATATGTAGGTGGTGCAGAACATGCTGTTCTACACTTACTATACGCAAGATTCTGGCATAAAGTATTGTATGATTGTGGAGTTGTGACAACAAAAGAACCATTTGGAAAATTGTTCCACCAAGGGATGATTCTTGGAGAAAACAATGAAAAAATGTCAAAATCAAGAGGGAATGTTGTAAATCCTGATGATATTATCGAAACACATGGTGCAGATGCATTGCGTGTTTATGAAATGTTCATGGGACCTTTGGAAGCAGCTCTTCCTTGGAATACCAATGGATTAGATGGTGCACGTAAATGGATTGATCGTGTATGGCGTTTGTATACCGAGTATGATAAGTTCTCAGATACAAATGATGGTAAACTTGATAAGGTATACCATGCGACAGTCAAGAAAGTAACAAACGATGTAGAAACACTAAATTTGAATACTGCGATTTCTCAAATGATGATTTTTATCAACGAATGTTATAAAGCGGATCAAATTTATGTAGAATATGCGAAAGGATTCTTGAAAATGTTCGCATGTTTCGCACCACATGCTGGTGAAGAATTGTGGGCAAATGTATTCCAAGCAACCGATTCCATTACGTACTCACCTTGGCCTGTATATGATGAAGCTATGTTAGTGGAAGATGAAATAGAAATCATCGTGCAAGTCAATGGTAAATTGAGAGGTAAATTCAGCGTACCAAATGGTAGTAATGAAGATACACTAAAAGAAGAAGCATTAAAAATTGGAAGTGTAGCAACGCAATTAGAAGGAAAAACAATCCGTAAAATGATTGTAGTAAAAGGTAAAGTAGTAAACATAGTTGCGAATTAAAGGAGTGCGTATATACCATAAATGGTGTATACGCATTTTTGAAACCCAAACATATAAATTATATTTTTATTAAATTTGTTAATTCTATCTACATAAAATATAAACACTATTGTAAAATGTTTTTAATGACTAGAGCGAAATACAATATCAAATAGTAAGGTTGTGGAGCGTACACATGAAATCAAAAAATGAGAATATAGACTATAAATTTCATGATTGATATGAACAAAAAAACATGATAGAATATCTGCATGAAAAATATTAGAAGAATAATCATAAGGATTATAAAAAAATCGAATGATGAAATGAAGATGGTTTTTATCCTATCTTGCCTATTTATATTTGTAGTTAGTGGTACAACCATTTCATACATTATAAATGCAAGAGAAGATAGTGTCGTGAAAGCTGTCGATAACTTTGTAGAGGAAAGCAAAGAAGAGACAAGTGTGAAACAGAAACATATGAAGGGAGTCATTGTGATTGATCCAGGACATGGTGGATATGATCCAGGCAGTGACTTTGATGGAGTGTATGAGAAAGACGTTGTACTTTCTGTAGCAAAATATATGGGCGCATACCTTGAAAAAAATGATTATCGAGTTGTATATACAAGGGATAAAGATGTTTCTGTAGGTGATTATGAAATAAAAGATTTACAAAATCGAGTAGATATAGCATCTGCAAATCAAGCAGATTTGTTTGTTTCCTTGCATTTGAATTTTAGTGAACTTGTATCTCAACGCGCTTATGGATTTGATACATATGCAAATGAAGGTGTAGGAGAAAGCATGAATTATGCCAACAATATTATGCAAGAACTTTCAAAATTGAATTATAGCCAAGCTCGCTATGCACAAAATGGTGATACTTTACATGTGGTCAAAAAGAATGAAAGACCTGCAGTTCTGGTTGAAATGGGGTTTGTTAGTGATTCCTCTGATCTTGCTTATTTGAGAAAAGATGCAGGACAAAAAGCAATCGGAGAGGCGATTGCAAAAGCAGTTATAGATACAAAACAGGAGAAATAACCTATATCGTAGAATATTTTGTTTCTTTGTTATGTAATACAGTAAATAGAACAATTCTTATAAAGTTCTATTTGCCATTAATCAGTGTAATATGCTATACTAGATTAGGAAATTTGGAGAGTGATTGATAATGGGTAGACATTTTGAAGTACGTGCTGCAGCTATGCAGAAAACGGCAAACGCAAAAGCGAAAGTATATTCACGTTTTGGTAAGGAAATTTTAATGGCAGCAAAAGCTGGAGTTCCTGATCCGGATATGAATATGCCTCTAAAAAAAGTAATTGAACGCGCAAAAGCAAACCAAGTACCTGCGGATGTTATTAAACGCGCCATCGAAAAAGCAAAGGGTGGAAGTACAGAAAATTATTCTGCCGCAACATATGAAGGTTTTGGTTCAAATGGAGGCGCAACGGTAATCATTGACTGTTTAACAGACAATGCAAATCGTACCATTGCAGATTTACGTGCTTGTTTTAATAAATCGCATGCGAAATTAGGAGTTGCTGGATGTGCATCTTTTAATTATGAACATGTTGGTTTAATCGTAATCAAATATACGGATGAAGAAGCTATGATGGACGCATTGATTATGGGCGAAGTTGAACTTAAGGATATTGAAGTAGATGGTGAAGATATGACCATTACAGTAGAATCTACAGATTTAAACAAAGCGAAAGAAGCTGTTGAAGGACTAATCCCTGGTGTTGAATTTGAAGTTATGGAAGATACTATGATTCCAAATGAATATATTACACTAGAGGGAGAAGACTTAAAACTCTTCCAGCGTTTAGTAACATTATTAGACGATGTAGATGATGTACAACAGGTATATCATAATTGTCAAAACATCAATGATCCAGTTGAATAAAGAGAAGAAGATACTTACGCTTCTTTTTTTTTTTACTTGGAAATCACGTTTGTCAATGACTTGTAAAATTACAATATTAATTAAATTTGCATCTTAAATAGGGCTAATAATTCTTTGTAAAATCTAGCTAATTTAATATTCCATTAAGTTTTTATAGTGTTTGAATATGATTGACAAGTTTGATCTAGATTAGACTGTGACAATATTTATTGATTATTATAATAGCAAGGTTTATAATGACATCATAAGGAGGGGGATAATACATGTTTACACCTTATGATTATATCATTATGTTTGTAAAATTTTTTCCATTCATTCTTATTGTTATTTGTATTTATTTATTAAATAAAATGAATTTGAAATTAGATGCAATGAGTAAGCAATTATCAAAATTATTGAATGATAGTACAAAAAAATGATAAATTTGAAAGATTTGATTTGTTGCTATATATAATAAAACAAGAAATATAATTAACATTATATATGGTTTTGTCGATTATTTTAGTAATATAAATAATAGATTGATTTTGAGAATTAAGCCTTTAAATAGAATGGTTAATTAAATAGAAAAAGCAGTTATATGAACGCTATGGAACAGACATAGAATCAAATACCTGTTTTTATGTGTCGAGAAGTAAATATATTATAAAGAAGCCAGAAACCAAAGGCTTCTTTTTTTCGTGTGCCGGGCATGGCATACATCTAAGTGGTGAAAGTCCACTGTGGAGGTTTAGTCGCTAACCACTAGTCGAAGACAAGGGTGTCCATCGTGAGATGGAATCTGAAGGAAGTCCTA
>NZ_JBSPEZ010000020.1:36302-64666 GCF_053848845.1 Amedibacillus sp. YH-ame6 | reverse complement strand
ATTTTCAAGAATAGTGAATTCTAGAAAAAGTACGAAACTAAATCAATAACGAAAAAAGGTCTCATCCCCTTTACTTAGGGGACTTGGGACCTTTTTACTATCTTCCAAGTGTAAAACTTGAGAACATTCTTATTTAGATGTCAATATGTTTTATAAAGATATGATGAAATTTTCTTTTATAGTTTGCATCGTTTCTTCTGAAACCCCAATACTAAGAAGTACTTCTTCACAACTTGTTTCATGAAAGAATGCTAATAAAGGTTTGATCATATCCACTCTACTTTCAAACATTTCTTTGACATTTGGTAAAGCTAAAAGTTCTTTTGGAATACGCTTGTTTATGCCATTCACATTATAGGTCGCAGATACTTGATAATCCGCAATAATATCTAGAGTATTCACACCGCAAAGGTCTAACAAAATACACGCAAGAATACCTGTACGATCTTTTCCAGCCGTACAATGAAAGAGTATTGCATTTCCTTGTTGTAAGGTTTCTTTTATATACTCAAGGGCTTCTTTTACTTTAGGTTTAGCATCTTCTTGAAACATTTGCACATAATCCAATTTCATACTCAAAATAAATGCTTGCAGTGCTTCTTCATCCATGGCCTCTTTCACATGATTATCTTCTTTCATAAAAGGAATAGAAACATGTGTAATTCCATAGGCTTCACAATCATAAGGTGAAGTGATTTGTTCTTCCTTACTTCGCAAATCCAAAATACAAGTAATCTTGTTTGCTCTCAATATTTTCCAATCGCTTTC
Source organism: Amedibacillus sp. YH-ame6 (assembly GCF_053848845.1). Lineage (NCBI taxonomy): Bacteria > Bacillati > Bacillota > Erysipelotrichia > Erysipelotrichales > Erysipelotrichaceae > Amedibacillus > Amedibacillus sp. YH-ame6. Next base: position 63,898 of record NZ_JBSPEZ010000020.1, on the reverse strand, counting down.
ATCTAACGCACTTACATCATCGCTTCGATAGATTCGATTCCATGCAGTAATCTGTGATTCTGTAATTGAATAACCACCCAAATCACGCACATTATGTGCATGATAAAGTGGTAACCTTCGAATAGGATTCATAGACTTACCTTCCTTTTTCTAATGGATATGACCAATGAATGACACCACCAACATTAAAGACTTCATGATATCCCATTGCATTTAATTTCATAACTGCTTTGCTGGCACGTTGTCCACTACGACAATATACATACGTTGTACTATCTTTATTTAATAACGTATCGGCTAGTTCTTCTAGTTGTGGCAAAGGAATCAATATAGCATTAGGAATGTGTCCTTCTATGTATTCCTCTTCAAAACGTACATCTACTAATTGTATCTTAGTTCCTTGTTGCATCGCTTGTTTAACTTCACTCATGTCTTTGTCAAATTTCTTAAAAAACATAGTCTACCTCTAATCCATGAACAAAAATCCAAAATAAATAAACAACATACTTATTAAATATGGATTGATTGAAAAGAAGGTTTGTAGTGTTGCTACAAACGGCATGGAAACCACACCCAATTGGATGAATACTAAGATGATTGTTAATACAAGTGCTAGTACCTTGCGGTACACACTATGACTTTTCTTTTTACCGTTTAAAGTAACCCCAAACATAAACAAAGAAATATCAAATATAATCGTTAAAATGGTATTTGTAATTTCTGAGTGTAAGTAGGTATTGATCAAATAAAAGAGCGTAGTAAATACAACCATGACCAATACGGGCATACCTAAACGTCTAGAATCGTTCATTTATTATTCCTCGATGATGACACGAGTCATTACATCTCCATTGTGCATATTACGAACAGCACCCAAATTGTCTGTCACTTTACCAAATACGGTGTGTACACCATCTAAATGTGGCTGAGGGTCATGACAAATAAAGAATTGACAACATCCTGTATCTTTTCCACGATGTGCCATAGATAAACTTCCTTCTTCATGTTTATGTGAATTCCCTGCTGTTTCACAAGGAATTGTATAACCTAAATCCCCTGTTCCATTTCCATTTGGACATCCGCCTTGAGATACAAAGTGAGGAATTACACGATGAAATGTCTTTCCATCATAATACCCTTCTTTAATCAATTTCACAAAATTCTCCACTGTTTTTGGTGCTTCACTCGGATATAATTCAAAAGGCAACTCTGCCCCATTCTCTAAAACAAATTTTCCATGTAATATCATATATATCGTCCTCTCTATTTTTTATACTTCTAAAATATACACGAAATTCTCACAAATTTCAACATTAGGCAATTAAAACCATTTGCGCGCTGTTAATGATACGCATTCTTCTTCCCTTGCATATTTCATTACCTAGTACTCCATCAAAGCTAAAGGAAGGAAATAACTTCGTTCTGCCACTCATCGTTTGATATAAATCAATCTTGGCTTTATCTAATAAAAGTGTACAGTGTTCTATTACTTTTAACTGAAGCTTTTCCATACCGTGTACTCCAAATCCAACACTATTCACTTCTTTGGAGCTTCGATAGTTGTGTAATTGAATTGCATCTTCTCCAATCCAACTCATTTTCGAACCACTATCAAATCCATAAAGTGCACTATTTCCATTTGGTAATTTCACAATAAAACATGGAAAACTTCCTTTTAACATATTCGGATTTGGTACCTTCAATCTATTTTTTAACACCTTAAATTCTTTCTTGATATCATCAAGTTCAAAATCCAATTGACTTAAAATATCCCAACCTAAGATGCCATCAAAAGATAATAAATCAATGTTACCAAAACGCATAGAAAAATCAGAGTCTGCCAGTTCAATCATAGTACGATTACGATACTCTAAAGCACCAAATTGAAAGGATTCCATGACGACACCAGGCATTTCCTTTTGTGTGCCTCCAATAGAACCAATGGTGACTTTACCATTGGTTTTCCGTAACCCTAAAGTCTTTACAACCTGTTCCTTTACACCACTTATCTGTGCGCCTGTATCAATGATAAATCGATATTTCATATGATTCACATACACTGGAATCATTAATAATCCAAATAGATTTCTAGATAAAGGCAACGTGAACTCTTCTTGATACATAGTTCTCTCTACACCATCTACTTGTGCATGTAGTTGTGCACTTGCCTTTTGAATACCGTTTAAAAATTCTTCACAATCTACAACGTCTTTAAAGTGTTCATATGTTTGCGCATCAATACATGTCGCGCCTTTACTTTTCACTTTGCATGCATGTCCAAATATCATAGCTTCACCTCGTACAAGTATTATATCATATCCTATGTGAATCTCCCGGGATTCTTGCTTAACTTTTATGGAAAAGACTGTTATAATGAAAGCATTCAGGAGGTTCGTATATGAAATTAAACAAAGATAAATTAGCCATCATTAGCGTGCAGGGAAAAGTAGATCATCCTGGTCTTGCGGCCAACGGATATCGCGTAGGATATGATGGGTATGGAAGAATTACAATGGGTACTGGTGGTATTACTTACAATTATAAAATTGGAGATTCTTGTATGGGAATTGAAGGAGACCACATTGAACCAGGAGTAAGTTTAAAGAATTCTAGTGATAAAGAAAACCATGCACTTATGGCATTTGCATGTGTTGGTAATGAAGCTAAAATTATTAGTGGTGATGCAAAAGGAAAAACAGGATTTGTAACTGGAAAACACGGTGGTGTAGATCACGTTATGGTATCCTTTGAAGAGGAAACTTTAGAAACTATGACATGCGATGATAAAGTCTTAATCAAAGCTTGTGGTATGGGATTAAAGTTATTGGATTATAAAGATATTCAGGCAATGAACATTGATCCTTCTTTATTAGAAAAAATGAATATTACAGAGAAAGAAGATGGAATCGAGGTTCCTGTAGTAACTATCGTACCCGCTGCCTTAATGGGGAGTGGACTTGGAGAAGCCAATATGATGATGGGTGATTATGACATCATGACACAGGATGCACAAGCCAATGAGACTTATCACCTTAATGAACTACGTTTTGGAGATATAGTCGCAGTACAAGATCACGATAACCATAATGGACCACATTATTTAAAAGATGCTGTTTCTATTGGCGTGGTGGTGCACTCAGATTCCTTTACAAGTGGACATGGACCTGGACTTACCATTGTGCTAACAAGTAGAACAAATGCTATAAAACCAATCCTTGATAAAGATGCGAATATCGCAAATTACTTAACGAAATAAAAACAAGGCTGCACTCATAACGAGGGCAGCCTATTTTATTGAAATGATTAATCTCTGTTTCCAAGGAAACGTAAGATATATAAGAAAATATTAATAAAGTCTAAATATAAATCAAATGCTGAGTAAATAGATAATCTTTGTAATGCTAATTCATCTTGTTCATACTGCATGTATAATGCTTTCATCTTTTGTGCATCATACGCAGTAATACCAGTAAAGATTAACAGACCAATCGCAGAGAATAACATTGTATCTGTACCAACATTTAAAAACATCATCACAATTTGAGTGATAATTAACGCAAACAAAGCCCCAATTAGGATAGGTCCTAATTTTAATAGATTCATTTTTGTCGTAAGACCAATCACCGCAAGACTTCCAAAATATACGGTCGTTACTAAGAACGCAAGTGCTAATGTACCTACGCTATAAACTAACCCAAGTACAGAGAATGTGATTCCTGTAAGTGCTGAATATAATAGGAATAATATTTTCGCACTTGTTGGGGACATCTTCATAATTCTTCCAGCTAATGCAAATACCAATCCTAGTTGTGCAACAATCATAACAATTGGTAGCATAGGAATACTGAAAATAAAATCAAATGTTCCTGTAAATGTTACTAACATTGCCACAACTGTAGTTACCAATAAACCTATTGTCATCCAACCAAATGTTCTCGCAGCATGTCTTTGTAAAGATGTTGTATAGGCTGGTTCAAAATAATTTTCATTTTGGTTCATATTAAAAACCTCCTTATTTCTTTATTATTATAGTATACTTCTTATCATTATCCTAGTATTTTGAAAAATTTTCGCAAATTCCTATATTTTTTTTACAATTTATGTCTTTTATTCCTTAGATTTCAATTTTATTTCTCTAATTTTTCTAATAGGATTGTTTCCAATGCATCCATAAAATCAATATCTGCTTGTGCAGTTCTTTTAGGAATATGTCCATATTGTTTATGTTTTCGCATTTTGGCATGTTCATGACGGGATTGAAGTAATTGATCCATGTTGCCTTCATGATAACGAAGTCCATTCTGTGATAAAGGAATCGCTCCTTTGGCTAGGGCTAAACTAGCAAGTCCATAATCCTGAGTGATCACGATATCACCAGCATGAACATGTTTCAGTAATAAGAAATCACTTTGGTCTTTTCCTTTATCTGCCATTAGTAAAGTTGCGTAGGGTTCATGAAAGATATGAGATGTATCACATACAAGGATTACAGGCACTTGATATTCTTGCGCCATATCAATTGTTTGCCCCACAACTGGACAACCATCCGCATCAATTAGTATATGAAACATGTTCAACATTATGTGGTTCAAAACCATTCTCTTTCAGGATTTGCATGACTTCATCGATATGTTCTTGATCATTGGTTTCTATTACAACACCTACACGACATTGATTGAATAAAATACCATTTTGAATACGATTGTGATTAACAGAAATAATATTTGCGCCTGTTCTAGATATCAATTCCAACATTCTAGATAAATTTCCTGGTTTATCCATTACATTCATATTAATAACAGCTTTTCTACCTGTTTTGATCAAACCTAAATCGATAATTTTAGAAAGTAAGTTTACATCGATATTTCCACCTGATAGTAACGCTACACATTTACGGTTACTTAAATCTAGTTTGAACATAGCTGCCGCAACAGAGGTTGCGCCTGCCCCTTCTGCTACCATTTTCATCTTTTCTAACAATGTCAAGATAGCCGCAGCGATTTCTTCTTCACTTACGGTAACGACTTCATCCACGTATTTCGTACATAGATCAAAAGTAAGTGTCCCTGGTGTTTTTACTGCGATTCCATCCGCAATCGTAGATACATTATCTAATTGGATAATTTCATGTTGTTCAAGAGATTTCTTCATACTTGGAGCATTTTCCGATTGTACACCAATGATCTTACAGTTCGGTTTTAAGGTCTTAATCGCCATGGCAATTCCACTAATAAGTCCACCTCCACCAATCGGTACAATCACCGTATCTACATCTGGCATTTTCTCAATAATTTCAAGTCCAATTGTTCCCTGTCCAGCGATTACATCTTCATCATTAAATGGCTCAATGAAAACAGCTCCTGTAATTTCTTGTAAGTTTTTTGCGTATTCATAAGCATCATTGAACGTATCCCCTTGAAGTTCCACATTGACACCATAACTTCTAGTAGCTTCGATTTTAGATAACGGCGCTGTCTTAGGCATAACGATAGTACCTTGAATCCCCATCTTCTTACAAGAATACGCTACCCCTTGTGCATGATTTCCAGCACTTGCGGCAATTACACCCTTTGCTTTTTCTTCATCACTTAAATTAGAAAGCTTATAATATGCCCCTCTTAACTTAAATGCTCCTGTAGATTGTAAATTCTCTGCCTTAATCCAAAGATTATCGTGAATCTTTGTGGCATGTACCAAAGGTGTCTTTGATATGATATTTTGTAGTGTAACATTTGCTTCTTGAATTTTATAGAACTCCATGCATTTATCCTCCTATATTACTATAACCATTGTACAATGTTTATTTCATAAAATAAAGATGAATTTCTACTAATTAAGAACAATTTCAATCATATGTTCATATATCAAAAACACTTAATCATGAATTACATGATTTTTCCTATATAGAGAAAAAGATCGAAGTCCGAGACTTCAATCTTTAGATTAATCTTTTTCGATGAACTCTAACAATTCTTTAGCAGCTTGATTGATACCATCACGGTTTTCTTTATCAAGACCTAAGTGTGTATAGATTTCTCCAATATATACATTGTCTTTTTCCAATGCTTTAAACATTTCATAAATCAATGGTTCACATACTTCTTGTTGTTGCATAGGACCAAATGGATTCGCAAAGTACGTAGTAGAAATACCAACTTCTTGTGTAGTTCCTTTTGCCATACGTTTCCCTTCTTTGCATGTTTCGATGGCTGTATCTACATCCAATCTAGACATACCGATTTTATCATCATAGTTATTTGCGTATGCAAATAGGTCAATACGATGATTCATCGCCACAACTTCATATGGTGCAGCAGGTGTAATAACACGAGCGTTGTTACTTGATTCTGGGTTCATGAAGATAGAACGATCCATATCACGGTAAGGTGTACCTGGATCCAAATCATCTAGACGAATGAAAGCACCAATTTCTGTACCCTGTCCATAAGGAACGCCATCTTCTAAGTGAATTGTTCCCATGTCATCGAATACGATTTCGATGTCTTTGATAACATCTGCTCCAGCAATTTTCAATGCTTCGATAGATTCTGATTTACCTGCACCAGAGTCTCCCATCAACATGATACCTTTGCGTTTTCCACTCTTTAACGTAATGTTTACGAATGCACCATGGATTGGTAACCAACCCTTTTGCATCATACATACATTGTGAAGTGTTAAAGACATTTTTTTCATGTATCCAAAATATTCGATACGCTCGTTGTAGCTTACACATCCTACCCAAACATTGTCTTCTAAATCATAATGGAATGTTGTCGCATCTTCTCCATCTTCGTTACCAAACAATAATACAAGGTCTGGTTTTTTACGACATTCATCTGCATTTGCTAGTTCAAATAGGTTTGCTAGAGAAACTGCAGAAGAAATGAAATCACGATGGAAATAAACGAAGGCTAATAAAGAACCAATTTTACATGGATAACAGAACCATTCATCTGCATTTCCAGTAAATTTTTCAATTGGATTTACATCCACTTCTTCAAACATACCAGTACGTTTGTTAGATTTTGGATGAAGGATCATTGGGGTACGAAGTAGAACACTTTCTACGAATTCGATTTTCTTCAATGCATCATATTTCTTAGATAATTTTGAGTTTGCATGTTTACGTACCGCAATACTTGCATTTGTACCTGCTTGTAATTGACGATACACACGATTCTTGCGTCCCATGATTTGTTCTTCTAAAGAACGATATACGGATAAAATCAAGGAATTGAAACTTGAGTCAGTCCCTACAAAGCTAATATCCTGTAAAGTATTTCCATCCCCTGCAGAGATTACAGAGAAACGCTGGTGATTTTTCCAAAAGTTATAAGCTTCTTCTACAAATTCTAATAGTTTCGCTTTGTCATTCAAATATACAGATTCTAATTCATCCACATTGAATACACGTAATAAACGGAACAATTTTAAAATTTCAAATGTTGCCTCTCTCGGTGTTTTCCCATCAATTGCAAAATTATATAAGTCTTCGTCGTTATGTTTTAGAAATTCTAGATAGTTCTGGATATAGTTACTGAATGTTGAGGAATTCAACAACTGATCTCCTGAGTGTGCAAAACCTGCACTATAGTTTACGATTGCCAGTTGGTTATTTAGATATAATGTCTCTTTCATAAGCTTTCTCCTTTCAAACTTGGAATGAAAATAAAGTCATCTAAACCTTATCGGATACCATTATACTATAAAAAGAAAAAATAAGAAAGAGATTTTTGTAATATTTTCATAAAATGTAAATATTTTCATTTTGCGCATATCATCTTTCTTATTTTTAACTTTATTTTAACTTATTGAAAACGTATTCAGTGATTTCATTTAGTGAAATGTTTTCATTTTCACTTGCTGTACGTGCTCTAAATTCAACATTTCCTTCGCTGATTCCACGACCTACCGTAATACGATAAGGGATACCAATGAGTTCCATATCTTTGAATTTTACACCCGGACGCTCATTACGATCATCGAGCACTACATCAACACCTGCTTTTTTCAGTGTTTCATACAACTCATTCGCAATACGAATTTGTTCTTCATCTTTCATAGACACAATGACAATAGCTACTTGAAATGGCGCAACAGACAAAGGCCAAAGGATTCCAGACTCATCGTTATGTTGTTCTACAATACTTGCCATACAACGTTCTAAACCAAATCCATAACATCCCATTTGTACAGGATGAAGGGTATTGTTGGCATCTAGATATTCTAGACCAAATGCTTCTGCATACTTAGTACCAAGTTTAAAGGTATTCCCAACTTCAATTCCTTTACAAAATTTTAGTGGTGCACCACATGTAGGACAAACATCTCCTTCATGTACTTGTGCAATATCCGCAACACTCTCAACGCTAAAGTCTTTAAGGTTTACATTTTGAATGTGATGATCACTTTTATTTGCGCCTACGATAAAGTTTTTCATATGTGTAACTTCACGATCCATAATGATTGGACATTCCAATCCAACAGGACCAGCAAATCCAACTTTCGCATGTGTTACACGTTCTACTTCATCAAAGTTTGCTAATTCCATTTCATTAGCTTTTAATAGCTTTAACACTTTTGTTTCGTTGAGCTCTCTAGTCCCCTTCAACAAGAATGCATATGTTTTTCCATCGACACTATAAATCAAGGTTTTTACGAAATCATCTTCTGATTTTTTGAAGAATGCCGCAACATCTTCAATTGTTTTCGCATTTGGAGTTTCTACGGTTTCCATCTCTAATGCTTCTTCATCACTATCTTTTGTCGTATCGATTACCTCTGTAATCTCTAAGTTACTAGAGAAATCACAGTGATCACAAGTTACCACAACATCTTCACCAATTTCTGAAATGGCTTGGAACTCTTCAGACAAAGAACCACCCATCGCACCTGTATCGGCTTTTACAATCTTATAGTTCAATTCACAACGATCCATTATATTCTTATATGCATTGAACATCTTCATATAAGATTCATGAAGTCCATCTTGATCCACATCAAAGGAATACGCATCCTTCATGATAAATTCACGTACACGAATCAATCCATAACGTGGTCTTGTTTCATCACGGAATTTTGTTTGTATTTGGTATAAGTTATATGGGAAATCTTTGTAAGAACTTCCCTTCATCATTGCCGCAATCGTAAACAACTCTTCATGCGTTGGACCTAATACATAATTCTTTTGGAAACGATCCTTTAGTGCGAACATGTTAGAACCAAATGCTACTCTTCTTCCTGATTTCTCATACATTTCTTCTGGGATTAACGCAGGCATCAATAGCTCTTGTGCACCAGCTTGATCCATTTCTTCACGTACAATATTTTCAATCTTGTGTAATACTTTTTTCCCCATTGGCATGATCATATAAATTCCACTACTACTCTTTTTAATCATCCCACTACGTACAAGTAGATTTCCACTTGTACTATCTTCATCTTTTGCATTTTCTCTTATGGTATAAAAGAAACTATCTTTTAATTTCATAACGTTCTCCTCTAGTATATATCTTTACGATTTTTCTCCATTACTTTACGTATCATGGCATCTTTTTCCATACGACATGGTACAACTGTTTTAATAATTTGCATTGGTGTTTTTGCGACATCCATTTCATTTCCTTCTTGATCATAAATTTTATCAAAAGTGAATGCCGTAGTTGTGATACTCGGTCCAAATACTTCCGCTTCAATAAAAGGTTTGAAATTGTTTCTTACTTCTAAAGTAGCCATTCCACTTTCTTCCTCATAGTCCACAACATAGGCAATGAATTCTTGCGTAACACCTGCGCCATTGACACCATACAAGTTTCCTGTTGGCTTAGGCAATCCTTCATAGAATCCAACCCCAGTGGGTCGATTTTCTGCCTTTGCCAGTTCATTATAATACCACTGCATACGTTTATCACTCAATCGTCCCTTTTCATAAATTTCATCAATCAAGGTACGATATGTTTTGATCAGTGTTGCTATATAATAGGAACTTTTCATACGACCTTCAATCTTTAAAGACGCAATGTTTGCCTCTATCAAATCAGGAATATACTTTGCAGCCATCATATCCTTACTAGACATGGAGAACAAATCTTGATCATCATGCAATTGACGTTCTCCCTCATATAAACGATACTTCCAACGACAACTTTGTGCACACCCTCCGCGATTCGCATCTCTTCCTGTCATGTTGTTGGATAACACACATCTTCCAGAATAAGAGATACACATACCTCCATGAATAAATACTTCAAGAGGAATATCGGTATGTTTAGCCGTTGCTTGAATTTCTTCTAAAGTACACTCTCTTGCAAGTACCACTCGATCCATTCCTTTTTCTTTCCAATACTTCGCACAAGAAGAATTGGTAGAAGAATGTTGTGTACTTACATGCACTTCTAATTCCGGTGCGTATTTTTTTGCGGTTGTTGCAATATAAGGCGATGCGGCAATGATTGCCGTAACACCCACTCTTTCCAGTTCCATCAAATATTCTTTTAACCCGTTCAAATCTTCTTCATGTGGCAACATATTTACAGTTACATGCACATGGGCACCATGTGCTTTCGCAAACTTTACCCCTTCTTCAATATCTGGGATATCAAAGTTACTTGCACGAGAACGCAAAGAAAATTGTTTACCACCCAAATACACTGCATCTGCACCATATAAAACCGCAATCTTTAAACGTTCTAAATCTCCAGCTGGTGCTAGTAATTCAATTTTCTTCATATGTTCACCTACTTTACTTTACTTGTCTTTGTATAATAGAAGCCATGCGTCATGTGATCTTCTGGATACTTCTCACGCATTTCTTCATATGTTTTTCTTCCATTTCTTGTTCCATTTAAAATCTCTTTGTAATATCCTATCATTTCACATACATAATCGATATCATGAAAGATTCCATCGATTCGCACATGTTGTATCCCTGCTTCACTTAAATCCTTTATTTCATCAAAGGAAGAAAGTGTAAATCCGGTAAATACATGTGTACCTAAATCATCTTCTATGATTGGCATATGTTCATCTCTTGTTTCTTCCATAATATATAAATCGTGTTTATCTTTAATGTCTTCGCTCTTTCCAAGGAAATCGAGATAATTCGACAATAAATGACGTTTGCTATGCATCATATTCAATCTTCCATGAATGATCACTTCACAGTTCCCTTTTACATTTCTCGCAATTTCGCATATTTCATGTAATGTAATTTCTTTGGATATGGTTACCATAGAAATACCTTCATCAAGATAATATTGCACATCTTCTTTATTGGTAATGAGTGTATCTGGATTGTATATTAGTTTATGTTCCATATGGAGTTTCTTAGCCTCATAAATAACACCCTCATCTCCATAATAGATACCATCTACATCCAACTCTTTTAAATAGGCTAGATGCTCTCTTAATAATTCCAGTTCATCTTCCATAAAAAAGCGATTTACAAGTACATACATGTTCATAGATTTCTTCGCACTTAACTTACGAATGAGACCAAGTTCCTCTACATCAAAATATGCAGCTCCTCGTACAGAAAAGAATGGAGTCGCAATAACAAGAGCGTCGGCTACTTCATGTAGTTTTGTAATATCCTCGATTGTATAAGGTGTCGTAATAAATTCCATGAAGCACTTCCTCTCTTTCACATAGTTAATATTATATAATAATATCGTACTTTAGGGTAGCGTAAATTATCGTTATCGCTTATAATTCGTATTTTCTAGTGGTAGTGGCTTAGGATTTGATAACACCCACTTGACCATAAGCTCACTAAAACGACGAAATTGGCTTTCTTCTCCCTGTTTCTTTTCGATCATTTTTAGTAATACAGTGAGTTCTTCTTCCTCCTCTTCTTTCAAAGGAGTGCCTTGCGCAAGATAGGAAGGCATTGATTGTATCATCATTTTATAGTTTTTATCCCAATTGCTAGCGCCATTATCTAATATTTCATAAGACACTTTACCTGAAATACGAATTACTTCTCCTTGAATGGTACTCGCATGTCCACTACTAGGAACTAACAATTGCCATAATTCTTGATATTGGGATTGCCATTTCGTTGAAGATACTTTGATATCTGCTATTCTATCATGCAAGACACGTGGGGCAACAGGTTCTACATCAAAGATTTCATATAATTTAGATAAAGTTTGCTTCATCTCCACATAAAATTCATTTGTTTCATCTACATGAAATTCAAAGTCTTCTCCCTTGCGCTTCACTATATCTTTCATTGCTTGTGTCATACATGCCCCATGATCCAACAAATAATGAATACAAGCAATCGCTTGTTCGCTATTATAAAGATGCATTCTAGACAGTACTTCTTCTAAAGGTGTATTACGAAATGTTTTTCCTTTTAAATTCACATCTGCACCTAATGCAATAAGTTCTTTTATGTGCGGTAATTTCTGATACATTGCAGCATAATGAAGTGGACCACATCCTTCATAATCTAATGCATGAGGATTGGCTCCCAATTCCACAAACAACAAAAGATTGCTATGTTCATTCGTTGCTTGATAATGAAGAGGTGTCTTTTCCCATCGTCCAACATAATTGATATCATAACCCTGCTCCAGTACAAAATAACGCACCAAGTCATCACTTAGACTAGGATACGATAGAATCGTATTTTTTGTAAAGGTATCATAAGCGTTCACTTGGCACTTTGCCATACGTTTTTTTACTTCTTCTTCATTTCCTTGCTCTAACAATTCTTTTATATCATTTGGGATCGTTTTACGTTTATTGCTTTTTACAATTGTTGTTTCTTCTTTCTTTATTTCCACAACAGGTGTTTGCTTTTGTTTCTTAAATATATCAAATATTCCCATAAGTTTACCTCACTATACATCCCTATTATATCGTAAACCATTCTCCCATACCATAATTTGACAAAAGAAAACGCTCCGAAGAGCGTCTGTATTAGTCTTTATGTTTTAGTAATTTAAGGACTTGTTTAAATTTAAAGCTGTTTCCATAAGACAATGTACCATGACGATATAGTTTCGCCCCTAAGTATCCCATCAAGAATGTTGATACGATTAGAATTGCGGCAGATACTACAATCTCCCATACTTCTACACTACCCATCGCAACTCTTGCGAACATTGCCATACATGAAGTAAATGGCAAATAAGAAACAACAGTAGATAGAAGCGTTCCTGGGTTCATCATAACGGAGAAGAATGTTAGGAAGAACCCAACGATAAAGAGCATTAAAATTGGAGTGATTGCTGCAGATACATCTTCTACCTTGGAAACCATAGAACCTAATGCTCCAAAGATAAAGGAATAGAAGAGATAACCAAAGGTTCCAAATACGGAGAATGCAAGCAACACATTTACTGGGATGTTGAATAAGAAATCAAGTGAATGATTCCATATTTCAGCATTTGCTTGATACGCTAGAACACTAACACCTAACATTAAGGTTACTTGTAAGATACTTGCTACCGCTCCTGCAAACACTTTTCCAAAGATTAGGGCATTGGTAGAGGTACTCGTTACCAGTATCTCCATAGAACGATTTCCCTTTTCACTTGCGACATTTGTTGCGGTCAATTGACCATAGAACATGATAACAAAGTATAACGCAAAGATTAAAATATACGTATACATATAATTTTTTACACCATCTTTACCAAGGATCACAGTTTCTCCTTTTACAGATGAGGTAGCGCTTTGTAAAGCTTGCTCAGGGGTAAGACCCATATCACTTAACATCTTTATTTTATATTGTGTGTTCATGATTGACTCTACGATATACCCTGTATTGTCACTCATAGAAGAGTCTAAAATTAAATATTCGTACGCACCATTTTCTTTGATATAGATACCTGATTGTAAATCTCCATCCTTGATATCTTTTTTCATATCTTCTATAGAAGCAGGCTTAATAATCGTTGCCTTTGGAAATGCACTTTTTAACATTGTTTCATCGCTAAACAAACCACTTGGATCATATAATCCAATTTTTCCTGTAGTTTGTGAAACATTGTTTCCACCTTCCTCAGAACCCCCTATATCCAAGAAGCGAGGCGCAAACATGACAATCATTACAATTGCACAAATCAAAATTGTAGAAACACGATACCATTTTCCCTTAATAAATCCTGAAAACTCAAATTTAAATACATTTAAAAATCGTTTCATGCTTCATCACCTGCCTTTGCAACAAAGATATCGGTAAGAGAAGGTTCATATACCATAAACTTTTCAATATCAACATCTTTCTTCATCAATGCGGATAATACATCTTGTTTCTTAACATCTTTTTGTAAAGCAATGATAAGTGTCTCATCTTTTACTTCACTTTCTTTGATTAAGTTAGATAGTTCCTCACTACATAATTTTTTTAGTTCTGTAACACTATGACTCAAAGAGCTAATCACTAAACGATCGTTTCCAAACTCTTTTTTGATTTGTTTCAGCTCTCCATTTAACACAACATTTCCACGGTGTACAATAACGATGCTTTCACAAAACTCTTCTACATAATTCATTTGATGAGATGAGAAGATAACCAATTTCCCTTCCTTAATCAATTCTTGTACTACTTCTTTTAACACCTGTGAATTGACTGGGTCAAGACCACTAAATGGTTCATCAAGAATCACGATATCTGGATCACACATCAATGTTTGTGCAAGTTGTACTTTTTGTTGGTTTCCCTTTGATAAGGTATCTAACTTTCTTGTTTCATATTCGCTGATTTCTAAACGGCTTAACCATTTCTTTAAGTTGATTTTTGCCTCTGCTTTATGCATCCCTCTAAGCGCAGCTAGATACAACAATTGTTCATCCACACGCTTCTTAGGATATAGACCTCTTTCTTCTGGTAAATATCCAATCTTATAATCTAAAGCTTTGAAAGGTTTTCCATCCATTGTGATTGTTCCTTCGTTTGCTTTAAATACATCCATCAAGATACGAATGGTTGTTGTTTTACCTGCACCGTTTCTCCCTAATAATCCTAATGCTTTTCCACTGGATATTGAAAAAGAGATTCCATGAAGTACTTCGTTATCTTCAAAACTTTTCTTTAATCCCTTGACTTCAAGATTCATACATCATTCCTCCTTAGATGTCCTCATTATAGTACACTCTCCTTTTAAATGCAATATATATTTTACATTTATCACATATATATTGCAATTTGCATTGCTTTATATACTTCCCTACATTATAATATAGATAAGGAGTGGACCTATGAAAAACATAAAAATCAAGATAGCTCGTATGGAACTTGATATGTCTCAAGAGGAACTTGCGGAAAAAGTAGGTGCCACTAGACAGACAATCGGACTCATCGAAGCTGGTCGTTATAATCCCTCTATTAAATTATGTATCAATATTTGTATTGCGCTACATAAACGTCTAGACGAATTATTTTGGGATGAAACATATGAGAAGGAGGAATTATAGTGAAAGTATCGATTTTTGACGATTTAAGGAAATATAGTAAAACAAAAGGTATCGTACCATTAGATGAAAGACAGATGGATACCTTAAAGGATATGTATTTAGAACTCGCAAAATCTGTTATTTTAGGATTTATGGTACTCATGATATCGTATGGGTATATGGAAATGGCGGAGGAAAAAATAAATATTCCATACTTATCTATAGCGATGTGTGTGTTAGGGGCGATTACCTACTATTATACACTTCGTGTTTGTTATCGAAGTGTGGTGGGTTTTGATTCTAACTTTGAAGTATTATTGATTCCAGCATTTGTATTTACCCCGTTTATATTTTTTCATAGTATTTGGATTATATTGGATTTGTGTAATATCACAAAATATTTCTACGTATATTTGATTGTTTTCTTATTATTACCAATCTTGTTCCTACTTGTGTATGCAGGAGCCAATAAAGCATATCAAAATGGTAGAAAAAATATAGAAAAAGAGATTAACGAAGGAGAACTTCATTTCGCCTCCCGTAAATTGATGGTAAATAATATCATCGTATTCGCAATCGTCTTAAATTTTTTACCGATTTCTTATGAATTTTATTTTAAATTTGGTATTGTGGCAGGTGCGATTCTTCTTCTTTATAATATTTATATTTACGGATTCCAAAATCCTAATAACGAATATATTCTGAATGAAGAAGGAATTGTATATCATAAGGCGCTATGGGGTAAAAAGGGTGGAATCATCAAGTATGATGATATCAAAGATATCTTACAACAGGATACTTTCAACATTGGGTATTCAAAAGACAAAGTATGTATCGAATGTATAGATGGTAAGAAAATTCGTTTATTCCCAGAAAATGCATATCGTTTCTGTGTAGAAGTGAAAAACAATATATAAAAATTCCCTACGATTGTAGAGGATTTTTATTATGTGATGTCGTATGCAAGAGTTTATGAAGTTGTCGCATAACATCCTTTGGTTGTTGGATATGATAAATATCACATAGTGTTTGAAGATGAGACTCAGATTGATGGTGTACAAGATAGAGAACATGGCGCTTGCTTGTTCTTTGTAGTTCTTGTTTAAGCTTTGTATAATCTGGTACTTTGGTGACAAACAATTGTACATAATCCTTCTTTTCATTGATGTACATATGTACATCATCATATGGTTTATCGATGAGTTCTTGAAGTTCTCTCTTTTGATCTTTACCTTTTAAAATCATATATGCAAGAACTTCTACTTCTTTAGGTTTGTTTCCATATACATAGTTTTCATAGGGTTGTTTACGTGCTTGTTCATAAAAGGTTTCTTCTAAAGCATGTAGATGTTCATAATAGATATGCATGACATTATGGACAATACAATATACAAAGACATCCCCGTGTTTCTTTAACTCATGAACCATAGATTCATATGAACTCTCTTCAAAAGTTCTATAACAATGATAACTTTGTTGTTGGATGTTATAAAGTGCTGCCCCATTTAGAATGAGTAATGGATTTTGCATATGCATCCCTTGCATGCTGGATAATATACTTCCAGGTGTTTCTTTACTAACCATCGCCAAAGATGCACCTCGTTCGATAAACTGATTCCATTTTATTTTATGATAGGAAGAAATCTCCTCTTCCTTTTCCAATAATGCAAAGTCCACAACCATCAAACTATCTTTTTGTTTCCCATAAGGAATATGTACACAGTTTATAAGAAGTGCCACAAAGATTCCAATCAACGTATCCATGATACGATCTAATGCAAATAAATATGGGTTCACATCCATTGCATGAGAAACACAAATACTCATAAATACAACGCAAGATATATAAGAAGCACTCGTCTTCTTCCATAACACTGTGATATAAATAATAGGAATGATCATAAATGCTATTAAAGCATATTGTATGAATATGAAATCATGTGGGATATATGCTTTCTCAAAAGCTAGGACAAGCATTCCTATAAATCCACCAATCAGAGTTCCTTCCACTCGATTACGAGCTACTTTAATGGTATTGGATGTACTTTGTTGGACACAAAGAACGGCAGCTATACAAGAATAAAAGACAATGCCTTGTTCCCCACGCAACAAATAGATGACAAAGCATAAAAATACAGCGAGTGATGACTTTAATATACGCTTTCCTACCTTTGGCATATTGATTCCTCCATTTTTTATAATTATAGGCGTATAACTGTAAAAAGTAAACCTTCCACACAATGTAAGTGTTTCCACGAAAACAATCGAATAAAAAAGGTTTTAAATTATTACTATTCGCGTTATAATAAACTGAAAAAAGGAGCCAATGTATGATAAAAACTACAATGAAATGGATCGAAATACACCCACACTGTATGCTGTTAGGGTATTGGATTTTTTATCTTATCTGTTTCTTTTTATTGGAGAAAATGGTTGTCGCTAAATACATTTTATATTCACCCATTGATGCACACATCCCATTCTTAGAAATCTTTATTATCCCCTATGCTCTTTGGTTTCCCTTATTGGCAGTATCGCAAGGATATTATATGTTGAAAGATCGTAAAGAATTTCAAAACCTTTGTTTCTTCATGTTTACAGGAATGAATATTTGTTTATTAATTTATACGATCCTTCCAAATGGATTAGATTTACGAGTGGATCATTATCCAGATAATGTATTTGCAAACATAGTATCTATGTTACAAGGATTTGATTCCCCTACCAATGTATGTCCCTCCATTCATGTTTCTACCACATTGGCTATTCATCTATCTGTACTACGTTATAAAAACTTTAAACACCCTCTACTTATTAAGGGCTCTACTTCCATCCTTTCCATTTTGATCATCTTATCTACGATGTTCTTAAAACAGCATTCAATTATCGATGTTATCGCAGGCATCCTATTAACCCTTGTACTATATCCAATTACGTATCATACAAATTGGAAGAAATTATTTCAACATACGTTCATTCGAAAGTATTTGAATTAGAAAGGCATCGCCACAATGACGATGCCTTTTCTTTTACATATGCTTCAACATTTTTACAGATTGAATAATGAACGTAGGTGCAAATGCTAAACCATAGATGATTAACAATTGTTCTAATGTGATTGTTGTTACAGAGAATAAAGAGTGTAATGCTGGAATCATAAGAATACATGTTAAGAATATAAATCCTACACAAAATGCCATAATGGAATACTTATTAGAGAAGAATCCAATACGGTATAGAGAACCTTTACTACGACAGTTAAAGCCATGGAATAATCTAGCTAAACACAATGTTGAGAATGCCATCGTAGTTGCGATTTCCCAGCTTACTTGTAATCCTAAGAAGTAAGAAATCATGGTTGCTATTGCGATTAAGACACCTTGGTAACCTAATTGTTGCATCGTATCTTTGGTTAAGATACCTTCTTTTGGATCTCTTGGTGTTTCCTTTAATATATCTTTTGTAGAATGCTCCATACCAATCGCAATCGCTGGTAAAGAATCGGTAACTAGATTGATGAATAATAAATGTACTGGAAGGAATGGTACTTGTAGACCCAACAAGGAAGCTGCAAGAACACAAATGATTCCAGATAAGTTACCAGATAATAAATAGATAATACTATTTTTTATATTCGCATAAATATTACGTCCAGTAGCTACTGCTTTTACAATGGTCGCAAAGTTATCATCGGTTAGAATCATACTTGCGGCATCTTTACTAACTTCTGTACCTGTAATACCCATTGCAATACCGATATCCGCTTGTTTCAAGGCAGGAGCATCATTTACCCCATCTCCTGTCATTGCGGCGATATTGCCTTCTTTTTGCCATGCGTTTACGATACGTATTTTATGTTCAGGAGCCACACGTGCATACACTGTGATATGTTTCAAACGCTGCACAAGTTCTTCTTCGCTCATTGCGTCTAATTCTCTTCCATCCACACATTCATCTCCATCTTTATAGATTCCTAGAGATGTCGCAATACTTTTTGCGGTTACTTTATGGTCTCCAGTAATCATCACAGGAGTAATCCCTGCACGTAGACAGTTTTCAACTGCTACTTTACTTTCTTCACGTGGTGGATCCATTAAGGAAATCAATCCAAGGAAGGTTAATTGATCCTCATCTTCTAATGTGATTTTTTCATCATTGACATGACGATATGCAAATCCTAGAACACGCAATCCATGTTGTGCAAACTCCGTATTTTTATCTAAGATTTTCTTACGATCGTCTTCTTTTATCTCACGAATTCCATCACTCATTTGAATATGTGTTGCTTTGCGTAAAATTTCATCACATGCCCCTTTTAACATAAGTGTTAGATTTCCATCAATCTTATGCAAAGTAGACATTAACTTACGTTGTGAATCAAATGGATTTTCATCAATACGTGCATATTTCTCACGCAATTTCAATTCATCAATATTATATACTGCAAGTAGATCCACAAGTGCTAACTCTGTTGGATCTCCAATTCTTTGGGTTTCTGTTGTTTGTGCATCGGTACATAAACCAAAGCCTAACATCATCATACGATCTAGTGGCATTGCCTCATTCATCGTTTTCGCATCAATCAATTCTTCATTGCGATATACATTGATTGCGGTCATCTTATTTTGTGTTAAGGTACCTGTTTTATCACTACATATAACACTTACACAACCTAAGCTTTCTACGGAATTGATATTCTTAATAATGGCATTTTCTTTAGCCATTTGAGAAGTCCCCATTGCAAGTACAATGGTAACGATACTAGCAAGTGCTTCTGGAATTGCCGCTACCGCTAACGCTACCGCAAACATCATTGCATCTAAGATATTATTCCCTTGCATTATGTTCAAACCAAATACAAGGATACAAATGGCAATAATCGCAACACTTAACTTCTTACTAAAATCATCAAGGGTTCTTTGAAGTGGAGTCTTACGTTCTTTTGTGGTATTCATAAGTGTCGCAATTTTACCAATTTCAGTATTCATACCAATAGAAGTAATTACTACTTTACCACGTCCATAAGTTACCAATCCACTTGAAAATACCATATTTTTCTGATCGCCGATACCACTTTCTTCTTCGATCACTTCGATTTGTTTATCAACACTTTCTACTTCTCCGGTTAAGGCACTTTCATTCACTTGTAAAGAGAAGCTATCTAAAATACGTCCATCCGCACCTACAACATCTCCAGCCTCTAACATCATGATATCCCCAACCATCAACTCACTACTGCTTACTTCCATAACTCCACCATCACGAATTACACGTGTATGAGGAGTGGATAATTGTTTTAAGGAATCCAAAGATTTCTGTGCTTTAATGGTTTGTACAGTTCCTAAAATTGCATTCATCGTGATAACCGCAAGGATAACAATAGTGCTTTCTACTTCTCCACTTACCATTGAGATAATCGCCGCAATAATCAAAATGATTACCAATAAATCTTTGAACTGCGTTAAAAATACAACAAGTGGAGAAACTGGTTTTGATTCCTCTAATACGTTTCTTCCATATTGTTCTCTTCGTTTTTCAACTTCACTACTGCTAAGTCCTTCTAACGTAGTATTTAACTCATTGAGTATTTCTGACGTTTCTTTTTGATAATTTTGTTTCATATAAGATCCTCACTTTTCTTTACTGTGCATTTACTAGTCTTACCACTTTAACAAAATAAAAACGAGACTATATAAAAAGCACTACCTTTTTATAAGTCTCGTCATTTAAGAATTAGGCCAGAATAATAATATTCGGGATTGTTGACCATATTCGCACAATATCGTGCTGACTACTCCCTTATTGACTCTAAGTTTAACAGATAAATTCTATTTTGTAAATTAAGATTTTTCTTTTTCTTTTAATTCTTCTTCTTTTTTTATTTCATCCAACGTTTTTTTAATACCTTCCGCAATCTTATTTGACATCTGTGTTTGGCTGTAACCTTTAATCAAGTGACGTTGATCTATATCACTATTGATAAACCCTAACTCAAATAATACAGCAGCTACTTGATTATTTTGTAGCACATGCAATGGAGAAACATCTTGATCTTTCATTCCACGATTAAGGGAGTATCCAAGTGTATCTACACTATCTAAGATATTCGTTCCTAATCTTTCTACCTCTGCTTTATCAAATTGTCCCCATACCTCATATCCATAAGAACCATAATCTACTTCTTCTGAATTCACATGAATGGACACAAAGAGCTTCGCTCCACTATTATTGGAAACTTTTGTTCGATATCGTAAATCTCCCATCTCTTCATCTGCCCAATCAACATTATCACTATCGCGTGTATAAGACACTTTATATCCAGCAGATTCTAATTGTTTTCCTATTTGAAGAGTAACTTGCAAGTTGATATCTTTTTCATATAAATCACCAGAAACACATCCACTATCAAACCCACCATGTCCTGCATCCAACACTACATCCACCACTTCTTTATCAAACATATCCGCAAGTAATGGAATTCGATCTTTGAACCCACACAATGTTATCAAAAGAACAATACAAATCACTTCTATAGATAGTAATACTTTTAGTAAGGGAGAAACTCTTTTCTTTCCTTTTGTTTTCACTTCGCTCCTCCTCTTCTATAACGTGTTTCTATTATATCAAAATCTATTTCATATGCGTGCATTTCTTAACAAATGGTAACAATTTTATAGCGTAATAAAGTAAACAAAAAGGACTGATTTCTCAGTCCTTAACGTTTATTAAGCTTCTTCTTTAGAAAGTGCAATTAATCTTCTATGACGTTTCATAGCATCTTTCTTAGTTTTCTCGAACATTTCGTATGCAGTTTCACCTTTTAATTTAGGTAATTGGCTGTAACGAGTTTCGCTCATCATGAAGTCGATCATCTTTTCGAAGTCTGGTTCTTTTGAGTCGATTGTTAGAGGTTGTTCGTTTCTTGGGTCGAAACGGTATAAGTCTAAGTAACCACATTCAACAGCTTTCGCTTGTGTTCTTTGGTGGTTAGCAAGACCTCCCTTAATACCATGTTCAGCACATGGAGAGTAAGCTAAGATCAATGATGGTCCTTCATAGCTTTCAGCTTCTTTGATTGCTTTTAAAGTCTGAGCTTTGTTAGCACCCATAGAAATCTGAGCTACATAAACATGACCATATGCCATAGCGATCTGTCCTAAGTCTTTCTTAGCTGTTGTTTTACCACCAGCAGCGAACTTAGCGATAGAAGCAGCCTGGCTTGATTTAGAAGACTGTCCACCTGTGTTAGAGTAAACTTCAGTATCAAGTACTAATACGTTTACATTCAAGTTGTTAGCAAGAACGTGGTCAAGTCCACCGTAACCGATGTCATATGCCCATCCATCTCCACCAACAATCCAAACAGATTTGCTTACTAAGTCAACTTCAGATAATTCTTTTACCATTTCGATATCAGATTTAGCTGCAAGTTCTTTAATCGTTGGAGCAATTTCTCTTTCAGCTTCACGATCTCCGTGAATTTCAACATATTTAGCAAATGCATCTTTTAAAGCTGCATCAACATTGTCCATGTTGTCTTCTATTGTTTTAAGGATTCTAGCTTCTTTGTAGTTTTGCGCTAAAGCCATACCATATCCGAATTCAGCATTGTCTTCGAATAAAGAGTTTGCCCAAGCTACACCTTCACCGTTTGCATCATTTACAAATGGAGTAGAAGGAGTAGATGCACAATAAATCATAGAACATCCAGTAGCATTGGCAATTAATAAATCTCTACCAAACAATTGTGAAACAAGTTTGTAATAAGGAGTTTCTCCACATCCTGGACATGCTCCACTTACTTCAAAGTAAGGCATTAAGAATTGAGAACCCTTAACAGTATCTACTGGGAAGAATTCAGATTTGTAATCTGTTTGTTTGTATAAATAAGTTGCTAATGTTTCTTCATCAAGTTTTTCGTTGATATCTACCATCTCAAGTGCTTTGTTACCAGCTTTTCCTGGGCACTCTACCGTACATAGTCCACAACCTACACAGTTTGCAGGAGAAACTTGAATACGATATTTCATGTTTTCAACACCTTTACCCATTGCAGGTAATGTATCGAATGCCATAGGAGCGTTAGCAACTTCTTCATCACTCAATAAGAATGGACGAATCGTAGCATGAGGACAAACGAAGCTACAGATTCCACATTGGATACAGTTTTCTGGATGCCAAGTTGGTACCTGAACAGCGATTGTACGTTTTTCTTCAAACGCTACATTGTTACGGATAGATCCATCTAATAAGAAATCTCCTGTGAATGCAGATACTGGCATATCATATCCTTCAAGGCTATTGATTACAGCAACATGGTTGTCGAAGTATTCATCACCTGTAAGTTTACGAGTTGTATCAAATGGAAGGCTAGCCCAAGCTGCATCTACTGCAATTTCTTCAATACCAGCTTTACCAGCATCGATTGCTTTGTAGTTTAATTCAACAACAGCATCACCTTTTTTGCTATAAGATTTCTTAGCAGCAGCTTTCATCAACTCAACTGCAGATGCATAAGGCATAATCTGTTCGTTAAGTGCGAAGAATGCAGACTGAAGAATTGTGTTTGTGCGACGCCCCATACCAATGCTTTGTGCAATGCTTGTCGCATTGATGATATAGAATTTTGCGTGTTTTTGTGCCAACTGTGCTTTCATACGGTTAGGCATATGTTCAATGATTTCTTCTTTAGAGAATGTAGTATTCAATAAGAAGACACCACCTTCTTTAATATTTTTCACCATGTCATATTTGAAGATGTAAGCATCTAACGAACATGAAATGAAGTCTGCGTTGTCGATGTAGTAAGTTGAACGGATTGGAGAGTTTCCAAAACGTAAGTGACTACGTGTAACCCCACCAGCTTTTTTAGAGTCATATGCGAAGTAAGCTTGTGCATATTGATCTGTATTATCACCAATGATTTTTACAGTTGACTTGTTTGCAGATACGGTACCATCAGATCCAAGACCCCAGAACAAGCAGCTAGTGTAGTCAGTATCGATAGTAAATGATTTATCAGCCTCTAAACTAGTGTTTGTAACGTCATCGTTAATTCCGATAGTGAAAGAGTTTTTCATAACATCTTTCTTTAATTCATCAAATGCAGCTTTGATGTGATATGGTTGTGTATCTTTTGATCCTAAACCATAACGTCCACCAATAATTTCGATGTCTGTATCTTTTAACGCAGATAAGATATCTAAGTATAATGGTTCACCCATTGCTCCGCATTCTTTTGTACGGTCTAATACAGCAACTTTCTTAACTGTCTTAGGAAGTACAGCGTTTAAGTATTTAACAGAGAAAGGACGGTATAAGTGAACTTTGATCATACCAACTTTTTCTCCAGCAGCACATAATGCATCGATCAATTCTTTTGCAGCTTCTGTAACAGAACCCATAGCAACGATAATACGATCTGCATCTGCAGCACCATAATAAGTAAATGGAGCATAGTCACGTCCTGTAACTTTACTGATTTCGCTCATATAACCTGCAACGATATCAGGAATCGCATCGAAGTGAGTGTTACGAGCTTCTACACCTTGGAAGAAGATATCATCATTTTCAGCACCACCACGAGTTACTGGGTTTGTGTGAGGATTTAATGCATTTTTGCGGAATTTCGCTAATGCTTCCTTGTCGATTAATCCTTTGAATACTTCTGTATCCAACACTTCGATTTTACTAACTTCATGAGAAGTACGGAATCCGTCGAAGAAATGCAAGAATGGTACAGAACCTTTGATTGCAGCTAAATGTGCAACTCCAGCTAAGTCCATAGCTTCTTGTACAGAGTGAGATGCTAACATACAAGCACCTGTCTGACGACAAGCATAAACGTCTTCATGGTCACCAAAGATATTCAATGCTCTTGATGCCAATGCACGAGCAGCTACATGGATAACTCCTGGTAAACATTCCCCAACCATTTTGTAAATGTTAGGAATCATTAGAAGTAGACCCTGAGATGCTGTAAATGTTGTTGCTAATGTTCCTGCTTGTAAAGCACCGTGTACGGCACCAGCAGCTCCACCTTCAGATTGAAGTTCAGCTACTTTTACAACGCTTTCGAAAATATTTTTGCGACCCTGTGTTGCCCATTGATCCACAACTTCAGCCATAGGTGAAGATGGAGTGATTGGGTAAATCGCAGATAGTTCGGTAAACGCGTAAGCGCAATGTGCAGCAGCAGTATTACCGTCCATTGACATAAATTTCTTAGTCATTTGTTTTCCTCCTTGAATAACTGATACCTAACCATTATAAAACGAATCACTTTATTTTACTAGCGATTTCGATGTTTTTTTTAGAAATAAAAGCAATTTATTTCGGTTTGTTTTTGATATGTGAAAATATATCTCAAATATTTACAAATTTTGAAACAAAATGACAAAAAATGTAAATAAAACTGTGTTTTCATACTAATTTATCTATAAAATACCTCTTTCCCTACATCCACACATAAGAAAAAGAGGCTGTAACGAAATAGACACATTTGAAAATTCAGATAATTGCCTATGAGGTTACGACCTCTTTTTTCATGCATTTGCCTCATATAAGATAAAACCTACTCATTGTGCTTAAAAAAGGGTATAAGAAAAACACTTCTATGGTGGAAAACTTTAAGATTTTGATTTTTGTCGATTCTTTTTATTATGGTATTTCATTAAATTGAATCCTATACATACCAATTGAAACTCCATTTCTACATTTTTGATGTTCCTTCTATGAAAGCGGTCATATTTATTATCCTCTTTTATGACTCCAAATGCTCCTTCTGTTTGAATGGATCTCTGTACTCGATATTGTATTCCTTGTTCACTATCGAGTTTTTCTTTTGCTGTTTTCTCGAACTCTTCTAAAATTGGATTAACCGTTATACTTCGATCTCCCTTTGACTTCGTGCATTCATCCTTAAGTTCACATCCACTACATTTCCCACAACTATGCTTTTGGTTAATTCGCGGATACTTAGAGCGCTTATCCTCGTGCTCTTCTTTGTATGTGAATACATGACCTGCTGGACATACCCTTTGTCCATATTCGTTTCGTTCCCAATTTGCTTTGAGGTATTTTCTCTTTTGATACTTTGTTTCTTTTTCTTTACTGTACATGGTATATTTGATATATGCTTCTATGTTATGTTCCAGACAATAAAAGTAATTATCATAACTTCCATATCCCGCATCTGCCACAACTGTTTTTGGATATGATGTATATAATGCTCGATATCGCTCTAAGAACTTCATAAGCGTTTTCTGATCTGCTCGATCTTGAAACACACATGCATAACTTATATATTCGTCACTTACAGAAATTTGTGCATTGTATCCGGCTTTAAAGATTCCTGTTTTCATGTAATAATCTTCTTTCATATGCATCATCGTCGCATCATGGTCTATTTTTGAACAGCTATTTCTATCAGGACCGCATAGATTGATCCTCTCCATACAATTTTCAAGAATACCTTTATATTTCATCAACTCATCATATAGCCTTTGTATTGGTGTTTTATGCTTTCCTTTTCCATAAACGAATTGTATACCTTGTTTTTCAATAACTCTTGTAAGTTCATCACAAATTGTTTGAATACCTTCAGGTGTCCATTCACTGACACTATCACATTTGATATATTCATTGATTCTTGGAATCATAAGCTGTAATCTGTCATTCGTTTTATCTCTTGTCTTAATGGCGGTCTTCTTCCATATGAAGGTGAACTTATTCGCATTCGCTTCTAGCTTAGTTCCATCAATATACATGATATCAGTATCTACCACATCCATTGAACAGATAGATGTGAAGATATCCTTGAATATATTTTCGATTGAATCTTTCATGTAGTTTTGAATGAAGCGTTGTATTGCCATATGAGAAGGTTGTTCTTCATCCATGAGATACATAAAACGAATATCAGTTTTACATGCAAGTTCGATCTTTCTTAAACTATAAATTTTATTCATAAACGCAAACAGAACGATTTTGATCATCTTAAAGGGATTGTATTCTTCACGACCTTTATGAGTAGGGTGTGATAGGTATTTATTCCAATTAACTCCTTCCATCACTTTAAGAAAACTGAACACTGGATCAGAAGAATTTAACTTCTTCAATTTAAGAAGACTAGGTCACAAGTCAAAAGAATTTCACTACCTTCCTCAATTAACCTTATTTATGGA
>NZ_JBSPEZ010000020.1:0-36292 GCF_053848845.1 Amedibacillus sp. YH-ame6 | reverse complement strand
AGGTATTTATTCCAATTAACTCCTTCCATCACTTTAAGAAAACTGAACACTGGATCAGAAGAATTTAACTTCTTTCCTAAATCCAGTGGTAAAATCATCTGTTGTGTAGTATAATCCATATTGTTGAGATACGGATAATTTAACTCTAACATTTCGATGTTTTCCATAGTTAAATTATACCAAAAAAAATACGTCGTGCTCTTATGAGTTTGACGTATTTTTTTATGTTAAGGCAGTTTTTTATTCGTTACAGCCTCTTTTTTCTATCTCCATAACACGCCCCACAATACCACCTTCCAACATAACTTTGATGCCTCTTGGATGGTTGCTAGAATTTGTTAGAATTCTAGCAACAACACCCTGTGTAAGCTTTCCACTACGTTGGTCTTGCTTTTGTACGACCTGTACGCTAGCACCTATTTGTATTTGACTACGATTTGTTATACTCATCGTTATTCTCCTTATATATTATTTACCACGAACGCCTTGCTTTGGCTTTCTTTGTGTATTCCCTTTTGCTTTATTAGCAAAGGGTTTGGGTGTCCCTTTACGCTTATCTTTTTTCGCATATGCATCTGGTTTTCCCTTTTTTGGATACTTCGTCTTTTTAGGAGTATCTTTTCCAGCTTCCTTACGATTACTCTGTTTCGCTCTTGGTGTACTACTTTTTGATGAGCGTTGTTTCTTTTTAGGACTTGGTGTTGTAATCATCATAGGATATCCATGATCACGATCCACTGGAATATTGATACGAATAAGTTTTTGAATATTCTTAACCAATTCTACTTCATCGATATCCGCAAAAGAAATTGAAGTACCTTCATTACCAGCTCTACCTGTTCTTCCTATACGGTGTACATACGCTTCTGCTTCTTGTGGAATATCATAGTTGAATACATGACTCAATTCATTCACATCAATACCACGCGCCGCTATATCCGTCGCAACTAAGACTCTGCTCTCTTTATTTTTAAAATTTGATAAAGCAATTTGTCGTGCATTTTGTGATTTATTTCCATGAATAATTCCTGTATCTATATTCTGTTCTAATAAAAACTTTCCTAAACGATTGGCATTGCTCTTGGTTCTTGTAAATATCAATGCACTTTCTACTTTTTCTTTCTTAAGCAAATCCAACAATAAGAATTTCTTATTCACCTTATCTACATAGTACAATGACTGCTTAATGTTATCTACAGTAGATGATGGAGGCGTTACTTCAATGGTAATTGGATCATGTAATAATGTTTGTGTTAAAGCTTTGATCTCTTTTGGCATCGTTGCACTAAAAAACAAGGTTTGTTTTTTAGCTGGAAGACTAGCAATAATGCGCTTCACATCAAATAGAAACCCCATATCTAACATACGATCCGCTTCATCTAAAATAAAGATTTCTACCTGATTGATACGTATAATTTTCTGTTTCATTAAATCCAACAAACGTCCTGGTGTCGCAATTAAAATATCAACACCTCGTTTAATTGCTTCTTCTTGAGGGCGTTGAGAAACACCTCCAAAAATCACTGTGCTTTTAATATTGGTATGTCTTGCATAGGCATGAATGTTTTCTTGTATTTGAATCGCCAATTCCCTTGTAGGAGTTAAGATCAAACTTCTAATCTTATTTGGTTCATGTTTGTGCAATCGTTGAATGGTAGGAATGGAAAATGCTGCAGTCTTCCCTGTTCCAGTTTGTGCACATCCTAAAATATCTTTTCCCAACAATGCATGAGGGATTGCTTTTTCTTGAATTGGAGTTGGCGTTGTATATCCTTGTTCTTCTACTGCTTTTAAAATTGCTTCGTTAATTTCTAATGTATTAAATTTCATAAGTTTCCTTTTCTATAAGCCCAAAAAAGCGACACTATTAAGCATCGCTTTCTTGCTACTTGTTTATGTCTAACATACAGTGTACCATAGATTGTCTAAAAAACCTAGTATTACTAATGTTTTCTGCAATTCCCATAGTATAACACCCTTATACTTTACAACTCATGATACTTCATAAGTATGAATTTCTATTCACAGATTGCTGGTACAAACAGCGTTGTTAAGTTATCCAACACGAAATCCTGATCGATTTCATATAAAGGCATCCATGAAAGAGATTCCTCTGAAGTTCCTGCTCCACGTACGACGCACACCCTATGCTCATCAGGGTACGCTTCCATTAAATCCATCTTCACTTCTGATGCGCTCATTTGATCATATACTTGAGGAACAATTAGATTCATAGATGGATTTAAACTATCTATGCGCATCGCTTGTGCATCCATCATCATAAATCCATCAATAGGATCTATATGAAGAGTGGCAAACATCGCATCTAGAAAACTTTGACCTCCTATGATTTTCACATCCACTTCTTGCATCAATACCTTTACGGCATATTCCGCAACGCAAGGATGTCCTGGAACTGCATATATAATATCTTTTGTTTTACTGGCGTTTTTAAGCGTCGATATAATTTCTTCATACACTTCTTCAAAGGTATCATATTTTTCATATACATCATCAAAGCTTGTATAAGGAATATGCTCTTCTTCAAAAAATGACATCATAGGATGATGATCAGTACGTAAATAAATCGGATAAGGCTTCTTTAAAAACCTCGCAACACCAATTGGTAACTGATCGACATCTCCAGCACCTAAACCCACAATATATAACATAATTACCTCTTTCTTAAGATATGATTCCTTAGTATTCTATACTGTATAGTATACTATAAAACAAACGTTTTCGTATACTTTTCTATACCGTAGAAAAGTATATCTTCTAGTGTTTCTTATGTGCATATAAAAAGTACACGCATTGTGTACTTTTTCATAGACTCTAAACTATACTTATTGTATACTTTTTAATAAATTCTCAACACTTTGTTTACTTACGACTTCATAATCACTTTCATGACCCGCAGGACCATAACAGTAATTCACACGTTCTCCACAAGTTGTTTCATCTTTGAACCAATCTTTACAAGAAGAGTGAATTTGTTCAACACCAGTATAAGCAATTAATTCTTTTGCGTTACCAGCATTTACTCCACATCCTGCTAGGATTTCAATTTGTCCTTTGAAGCGTGCTTGTAATTCTTTTAATACATCTTTTCCTTCACTTACATTAGGATAAGTTCCACTTGTAAGTACACGGTCTACTCCTAAATCAATAAGTGTTTGCATTGCTTTGTATGGATCACTCACGCAATCAAATGCACGATGATACACAACTTCTTTGCCTTTTGCTTTGGCTAGATCAATCAAACATTTACTTTGTTCAACATCGATATTTCCTTGCGCATCTAAGCATCCAAATACGATTCCGTCTGCTCCATGTTCCAACATATCTTTGCATTCTTCAACCATGACTTCAAAATCTTCCTTGATATAATGAAAACCTGCACCTCTTGGTCGTATCATTGTAATAACGGATAGATCCGTGTGTTGTTTTACCAAACGTAATGTTGCGACACTTGGTGTTAATCCACCCATATGCAATGCACTATTCAATTCAATACGTTTTGCCCCACCTGCTTGCGCCTGTAAAGCATCATAATAACTTCCGCAACAAATCTCTACTTGTATATCCATGATGATATCCTCCTATTTACGTACATTGTAATGCATTCCAGGAATCCCTGCACTTGTCATTTCATCAATGTCCAATACTTGTTCTAGTTTTTCTTCGCTCATTAAATCATGTTCTAAGATAAGTTCTTTTAATTTACGATTTTCTAGCAATGCTTGTTTTGCCATTTTTGATGCATTTGCATATCCAATATGTGGAGCCAATGCAGTCGCTGTTCCTAATGAGTTCTCCATAACTTCACGACAATGTTCCTTATTCGCAATGATTCCTACAATCGCATTGTCTCTTAATGTATAACATGCATTTGTTAGTAAATCTACCGATTGAAATAAATTATAGAAGAGCACTGGTTCAAATACATTCAATTCCATTTGTCCCGCTTCTGCAGCTTTGGTAATGGTTGTATCGTTACCAAACACTTGGAAACAAACCTGATTACATACCTCTGGAATTACAGGATTTACTTTTCCTGGCATAATAGAGCTACCTGGTTGACGTGCTGGTAATAAGATTTCACTTAATCCTGTTTTTGGTCCAGAAGCCATTAAACGGATATCGTTACACATTTTGGATAGATTTACAGATAATGTTTTTAATGAACCATGAGCAAATACAAATGGATCTACATTTCTTGTACCATCGACCAAGTCTCTTGCACTTGTAATATCCATTTGTGTAATTTCTTTTAAATAACGCACACATATTTTCTTATAACGTTCATCCGCATTGATTCCTGTACCTACAGCAGTTGCTCCCATATTCACAGATTTCAAATCTGAAAAGGATATTTTAATTCTTCTAATATCTCGAACAATACTCGTCGCAAACGCATGAAATTCTTGTCCCATACGAATTGGAACGGCATCTTGTAAATGCGTTCTACCGAGTTTAATGACATCATTAAACTCGATACTTTTATCCAATAGGGACTCTTGTAAAATCATCAATTCTTCCAACAGATGTTCTACTAAGAATAAAGCAGTAATCTTACCAGCTGTAGGAAAGACATCGTTTGTAGACTGTCCAAAGTTCACGTGATCATTTGGGTGAATGAAATCATAAATTCCAATTTCCTTGCCTGCTAATTGTGCTGCACGATTAGCAATGACCTCATTAGCATTCATATTGGTACTTGTTCCAGCACCACCTTGAATGACATCGGTAATAAACCATTCATCTAGTTTTCCCTCAATCACCTCATCACAAGCCATGACAATGTATTTCAATCGTTCATCATCTAAATGTCCACATTCATGATTGGCAAGTGCACAAGCCTTCTTAATCATTCCTAAAGAATGTATCATTTGTGGATGTGTTTTGATCATTGTGATAGGGAAGTTCTTTGTAGCACGTACGGTTTGTACACCATATAAGGCATTTTTAGGTACGGCGATTTCTCCCAGTGAATCACGTTCTATTCTGTATTCGTTCTCCATAGTTTTCTCCAACTTCTATTTTGCTAAGTTATATAAGCTTAACGCATATATTTTTGCGTTCATAATAATATCTTTGATATCCATCCATTCATCTGGATTGTGTCCAATTCCCTTTTGCCCTGGGAAACTTGGACCAAATGGTACAATGTTTGGCATTGCTTTTGCATAAGTACCTCCTGTTGTAGTAACAGGTGTTCCATCCATTCCACTAACTTCTTCATAGGCTTCTTGTAATGCTTGTACCATAAAACAATCTTTTTCAAAGCGAACAGGATCATAGTTATGAATCAATTCTAATGTACAATGTTCACCCATTTTCGATTGTATTTGTGCTTGTATTTCTTCAAGTGTACAACAAGCAGGATAGCTTAATGTAAACTTGAATTCCACTTCTTCTAAATGACTTTGCAAGTGATACCCTCTCATCTGCATTTCTCCGTATTCTTCATCGTGATAATCAATACCTAAACGATTGCCATTTGGTGCGCTTTCTAGGAAATAGGTTGTTACCACAGAGAAGAATTCACCTAAGTATTCTTTGGGCGCACTTATACGAAAATTAGCACGTCCTCTTTCTCCATATACAACAGGATATTTACAATCTGGTGTCCATCCCATGATAGGTGGCTTTTCTTTTTTAAGATAGTACGTTAAATCTTCAAAACCACTTTCTTCATCCGTACCAAACATGATACGAATCTGTTTTGACAACGGTAGTTGTAATCTTTTCAAAGCATAGAGTGCATATAAACAACTCATAATAGGTCCTTTGTTATCTAGTATACCACGTGAATAAATACGTCCATGTTCATCTGTATATCCACTAAATGGTGGATGTGTCCAACCAACACCTACTTCGACTACATCCAAGTGTCCCATAACTCCAACGTAGTCTTCACTTTCCCCATATTTTGCATATCCCACATAGTTGTCTACGTTCTCTGTTTCAAAACCAAGTCTTTGAGAAATCTCTAACGCTTTATCTAACGCTTCTTTGATTCCTTTTCCAAATGGTGCATCTACACATGGTTCACTTTTTACACTGTCAATTTTTACAACTTCTAATATTCCTTGTATCATCTCTTCAGAAATTTTATCAATTTCTGCTAGTATCTGTTCTTTCATATTACTTCTCGCTAAGTGGTGCCATTCTTGTCTTCATGTAGTTATCTAACCATTCTTTGCTAGCTTCTTCATGTACACATTTTCCATTTACATTCTTTGTTAAATACACAATTGGTTTTTGTGTTTGTGTTGCGACTGCGAAAGAGAATCCTTCAATGTTTGTAGATACACCCCATTCTCCTTTGTTGTTCATCGCAATCAACGATAAATCTCCTGCCTTACCACGACGTCTTGTTAATTCTTCATCCAATTGAGCAACCGCAATATCGCAAGCCTCTTGTGGATGTTTCCCTTCTTTCATCAAGCGCACGATTTCATAGGAGATACATCCTTTCATTAGATCTTCTCCTAAACCAGTAGCACTTGCTCCACCAACCAAACTATCCACATAGAATCCAGAACCAGAAATTGGAGAATCTCCAACTCTACCCTTCTTCTTCATAAACAATCCTGATGTTGAAGTCGCCGCTGTCATATCACCATGATTATCTAAACATACCATACCTACTGTATCATGTCCACTATATGGTTTAATCTCTAATTCTTGCACTTCTTTTACACGATTTTTGTAGTGAATCTTCGCACGATCACTCAACATGTTCTTACGCTCAAAACCTTCTTTATGTGCAAATTTCTCTGCGCCCTCACCAACCAATAAGTTATTTACTTTTTCTTTACTTAAACGGCGTGCAATACTAATTGGATTTGCGAAATCTTTGATTGCCGCAACAGCTCCTATATCAAGTGTTGTCCCATCCATATATGCCGCATCTAATTCTACTTCCATTTCTTCATTTGGAAGTCCACCATATCCTACGGATTTATAATATGGGAAATCTTCTACCTCTTTGATTGCGACTTCGATTGCATCTCCGCTGATACCATCGTTTTCAAGCATTTCACCAGCTTTGCTAATTCCTTCTACTGCCATTCTCCAAGTTGCTATAATACCCCACATATTCATTCTCCTCTCGCTTTATTTTCAGCTTTTATTCCCCTCTATTATAATACCATTTTAACACTTCTTTACTAAGTTCACTTCCTAAAACTTAGGAAACTCATTTTAATCTTTTACAAAGTTCATAAATCATGGAAATAAACATATATTTTCTTACCATTTTACTTGTTGGTAAAAGAAAATGCACCTCTTATATTGATGTAAGGGGTGCATTATTGCATTACTCTATAAATCCAAACATATGTTCAGGATGTTTTTCCATTTCTTCTAGAATCATGTGTTCATCTTCACAAATATGAGCAACTAAGTTTCGTTCTCCATCATTTTCAATATCCATCAAAATGATTTCCACTTCTCCACGATAATGCATTAAGTTATCGTTGACTACAACGACATCTCCACGATGAAACATCTTTTGTTCACAAGAGCGTGCAGGAATAGGTTCTTCTTTAAAGAAGAAACGTGGCAATGAGCTACGAATATAATAATCACTAGCATCTTGACGACCGGTATGTGGATAATTGAATAATGCTTTTCTTTCAATCTCACTGATTCCTTCTTCAAGTTGAATCTTAATGGTTGTC
Source organism: Amedibacillus sp. YH-ame6 (assembly GCF_053848845.1). Taxonomy (NCBI): domain Bacteria; kingdom Bacillati; phylum Bacillota; class Erysipelotrichia; order Erysipelotrichales; family Erysipelotrichaceae; genus Amedibacillus; species Amedibacillus sp. YH-ame6. The sequence goes on along the minus strand of NZ_JBSPEZ010000020.1, from coordinate 28,601 downwards.
TTACTTAAATCTACATTCGACATTGCTTTCAATTCATCTTCACTAGCATATGTGTTCCCAATTAAAATATCATCGATCAATTCACAAGCCAACATATGACGTACTTGAACATCAATCGGTTTTTTACGGTGAACTTCAACCGTTGGTAAACCTGCGGATACAGGCCAAGGCCCAAATGTATTTGCTTCATTGCTAGATACAAAGGCTGCAGTACGTAAGCCTAAACTCTTCCATTTTTCATTTAACTTCATAAACAATTTCCAACTGATACCGCTGTATCGTTCTGGATAAAAATTATGACAAACAATCACATTATGCGGATCTGCCCCATGTTTCAATAAGTAATCAAGAGTAGAATCAGCACTTCCGTTAAATTCTATCTTTATTTGATATTCATTGTGTGTAATAGCACGATCTAAGAAATCATCGAAATGTCCATCCAAGCGAATGATATCTACTTGCATATCATGGAACACTTTCAAATCCAAAGGGGTCGCTCCTAAATGTTTGAATACTTCTGGATTGGTATCGACAGCTACTTCAAACCCTAATGCATGTGCACGCTTCATAAAATCTGAAAACTCTTCTATGATTTCTTCTTTTGATTTTTTTACTGATAATAAACAAGTAAAGATTCTAGTAAAACCATATTTTGCGGCTACTTCCATATAGGCTTGATCTTTTTCTGCTGTGGAATGCTCTGGGTATAAACTAATTCCTAACTTATGCATACAATGCCCTCCTAGTTGATATCTTTATTATACGCAAAAAAATAGAGAAACTTCTATACTTTATTTCCTAATGTTAGGAAGATTCAAAGAATAAAAGAAAAGGTGCTAATGCACCTTCCCTATAGATGAATGCTCATCTTATTTTTTAAATGTTTTAATCAATTTAATTGCTGTTTTAAGTACTTTTTCACCGTTCATCATACCATAATCTGCAGCATCAATAACAGCTACTGGAACTTCCTCTCCAAAGCGTTTGTTTGTTTCTTCAAACAAATACTTTACTTGAGGTCCAAGTAAGATGCAATCTGGATGTAATTGTTCTACGATATCACCAATCTTTGAATGAGAATATGCTTTTACTTCTAAAGGAAGATCATGAGCATTTGCTACATTCTGCATTTCTTGTGCTAACATACTCGTAGACATACCAGCGCTACAAAATAAATAAATTTTCTTCATACGTTTCTCCTTTCTCTTTATTTCAGCTTATTTTCAAGAGCCGTAATTCTCTCATAGCTTTGAATCAATTCACTCGCAATAATTTTAAAACCTTCTGCACTCATCAATTGATCTTCTGCATGAACCAAAAGCAAACAAGTTTCAACCTTTTCACCGCTTGCTTCTTGTTGAATCATTTTCGCATGAGCTTCGTGTCCTTGAAGGAAACTTTTTTCCCCTTCTTCAATCATTTCTCTAGCTTTTTCAAAATTTGCTTTCTTTGCTTCCTGTATTGCTTCTATATAGCTGGAGCGAGCCATTCCAACAGCTGAGATTATCTGAAAGCATTGCAATTCCAAACCTTCCATTACTCATACCCTCCTCTTAAGTGATCTTTATCACGCACCTTTATTATACTAGTCATGAAAAGAAAATACTTTTAACACCGTTTCCTAATGATTAGGAAATTGATTATGAAGCATTGCGCATACTTCCTAAGTCGTTAGGAAAGTCATCTACCATCCTTTTTCAAACCCATTCCCTTATAATATAAATATAAGAAAGAAGGTCTAACAATGAACACATATGAATGGTCTTTAGATGCTTTATATAAAGGATACGAGGACCCTAAATTTAAAGAAGATATGAAACAACTCCATGCACTACATGATGAACTGGAAACATTTACCGCTACACTTAACACACAAAGCGTTGCTCAAGCAATCAAACAAAGCATTGCTCTTTTGGAGAAAGAATGCGACTTATCGTACCGTTTACGTATGTATACAGTTTTACGTCAATCCGTAGATACAAGCGATACTTCTACACTTGGTTATTTAAATATGATCAATTCTAGAATTTCTTCCTTTTCCATGTATCGTTCTCAAATAAAAGAGTACTTAGCACACATTGATAACATAGATTGCTACATTGAACAAGATGATACTTTAAAGGAATATAGCTTTATGCTTCATGCGCTTAAAGACAAAGCATCCCATGCCCTTAGCAAAGAAGAAGAAGGACTTTTAGCAAGTGTTTCACAAACAAGCGTAAAAGCATTCAGTGATATGTATTATCATTTAACATCCAATGTTACTACGGAGTGTCTTGGTAAATCAATGACCTTAACACAAGTAAAAAACCTGTGTCATTCCACTCGTAAACAAGAGCGTAAAGAAGCCTTTATTTGTGAGATGAAAGCGTATGAATCCATCAAAGAACCCTTGGCTTTTTCTGTAAACAACATCAAGCGTCACCAACTTATGGAAGCGCGCTTACGAGGATATCAAGATCCTTTAGATAAAATGCTTCAAGATTCGTTTATGAAAAAAGAAACCCTTGATGCAATGTATGCTGCAGTGGATAAATACTTACCGAAATTCCATGAATACCTACGTTCGAAAGCAAGTATGTTAGGGTATGAGAATGGTCTTCCTTGGTATGATATTTACGCAACCATTGGAGAGAGTACAATGAGTTTCTCTATGGAAGATTGTGAACGTTATATTTTAAAACATTTCAAAACATTCTCAAATGATTTATATGATATGACAAAACGTGCAATGGATGAACATTGGATGGACTACCCATCCCATGCCGACAAACAAAGTGGTGCGTTCTGTGAAAATCTAGCTTGGATCAAACAGAGTAGAATCATTACCAATTATGGTGATACATTAAGCGATGTCATTACGGTGGCTCATGAATTGGGTCATGCTTATCATGGAATGATGGTAGAAGATGAACGTCCACTAAATAGAGAATACTGTATGCCACTTGCGGAAACAGCATCTACTTTTAATGAAAACATCATGTACAATGCCTTGATTCAAGATGCAGATGAAAAGAATAAGTTATTCTTAATTGATACGCAATTATCCGCTCTTTGTCAAAATATATGTGATATTACAACACGTTATACCTTTGAGAAAGCTGTATTTGATCAATGTGAAAGTAAGTTTCTATTCGCATCTGATTTACAAGAATTGATGTTGGATGCAGAAAAGAAATGCTTTGGTAATGGTTTGGACCCGGAATGGTTACACCCATTCCGTTGGATCACAAAAGTTCATTACTATATACCAGATATTGCCTTCTATAACTTCCCATATACTTTTGGAGCATTGTTCTCTAGAGGATTATATGCGATGTATGAACAAGAAAAAGAAGCCTTCCTTCCAAAATATCGCGCATTACTAAAAGCTTCTACTACCAATACAGTAGAAGATTGTGCACGCATTGCTGGTATTGATTTAAGTAAACCTGAATTCTGGGAAACTTCCTTAGCATCTATTACAAAACAAATGGATATGTTCTTAGAACTTGCGAAGGGACAATAACATGATAAAGTTCTTTAATTTACATGATGATATAGGTAGTGATATTTTTGAACATCGCATAGAACAACCCAATCGTCTAGACGATTATCATTATCCTAAAATGAAACAAGGTGGGATTGATACAACTGCAATTGTTTGTTGTTTCTCTTCTAGCGAAACATGGCAAGATATGATGGAGCAAGTCTTATATGTAAATGCATCCATAGAGCGAAGTGGACACTATTCCTTTGGTTATGATAAAGATATTCGTGTCTTTATTGCACTGGAGGGAATGTGTGGAATTCGTGATCAAGTAAGAAAAAAAATACAGTGGTTATATCAACATAATGTACGCATGGCATCTCTTTGTTGGAATGACCATAACGCACTTGCTTGTGGAGCAAAAAGTGGAAACATGCCACTTAGTGATTTGGGTATAGAATGTATTGAAGCAATGAATGAAGTTCATATGGCAATCGATGTCAGTCATTGTTGTGAGTGGAACTTCTATGATATACAACGCATTTCTACAACACCAATCCTAGCAACCCACAGCAATGTAAAAGGATTATTTCATCATTATCGAAATCTAAGCGATCCTCAAATTCAAGTAATACAAGAACATGGTGGTATTTTAGGTGCTCTTCCTGTTCGTTGGTTTGTGACAAGAGATGAATCCAAACAAACGCTAAAAGAATTCATCAAAATCATAGATTATATAAAAGAACGCTTTGGAACCCAACTTATCGCATTGGGATTTGATTTCATGGATTATATGGATGATCCTACTTGTATGGTAAAAGGATTGGATAGTGTAGCACATATTCAAAACTTAGCAAATCAACTGTTAGAGCATGGCTATTCACAAGAGGAAGTAGAGACGATTTGCTTTGGAAATGCAAATCGCTATATGGAAAGTTACCTGATTTACGAAAACGAAGAAGGGAAATAAATATATGAAAGTACTATTTGGTTATTTTAGTTCAGAATCTAACGAACATTCTCGCAGTCTTATGACATTTGATAAATTCGTCTTTAAGTTTGGAGAAGAAGCAATTCAACATGTGTCTTGTCGTAACATATTTGAAGATGCTGGAATTGAGTTAATTCCTAGTATTATAGCACGTGGACATCCTCATGGTCTTGTAACATATGATGCCTTTGAATTCATTCGCTCACGTTTACTTACGGAAGTAAAAGCACATATGCATGAAATAGATGGAATCTATTTATTCTTACATGGTGCAAGTAAAGTCATTGGACTTGAAGGAGGTTCGGCAGAACATGCCTTCTTAAGAGATATTCGAAAGATTATTGGTCCTCACATGCCTATCGCACTTGTGATGGATCCACATGGAAACTTATCACAAGAACTCGTAGACAATGTAAACATTCTTCGATGTTATCGACACTCTCCACATACCGACGCACTAGAAACATTTGCATTTGTCGCAGAAAAGTTCGTCGATTTATTAAAGAACAGAAGAAATATGCACCCTGTTTATCGTAAAGTTCCAATTATTATTGGAGGAGAAAAAAGTGTTTCTCTTGATGAACCTATGCTATCCATCAACAAGATGTGTGATGACGCTGAAAAAGATGAACGCATTCTAAGCGCTTCTTTCCATATTGGATATCTACGTCATGATGGTGACAAGCTAGGATGTTCTGTAGTCGTTGTTCCACAACGCGAAAAATATCGTGCATATGCGGAAGAAGTTGCAGATCAAATACGTGCCTTTGCATATTCTAAACGCCACGAGTTTCATTACCATGGAAATACTGGTCTCCCTGAGGAAGTACTAAAGAAAGCTGTTGCTCATACTGGTGGCACAGTGTTTGTCACTGATTCTGGAGATAATGTTGGCTCTGGAGGAGATGGTTTTAATACCTTTATCCTACAACAGATTTTAAAATTAAAAGATACAAATAACAAACGTTATCTGATAAGTGGCATTGTCGATCATAACGCCTTCAAAGAACTCTATGGAAAAGAAGTCGGAGAACATGTTTCTCTGCGTGTTGGTATGGATTTTGATGACCTATGTAAAGCAGTAGATGTAGAAGGGGTAATCATTGCCAAAGGCTTACCCGATGAAGGTTATGAACATAAAAAAGATATGGGAACTGCAATCACAGTGCAATTCGATCATGCGCCAGTCAGCGTTGTAATATTGAACGATGCGATTCAATTTTATGAACCACAACAATATGCTCGCTGTGGAATCACATTAGAAGATTATGATGTCGTTGTGGTTAAACAAGGATATATATCTGCTGAGTTTGATGCATATGGCGATTTATGTATGATGGCACTTACGCAAGGACCTACATACCAAAGAAGTGAACTATTAGAATTCAAACAAATTTATCGTCCAATGTGGCCATATGATGACTATGAATTAGAGGATATGTTATAAAAAGTTGTGCAAATGCACAGCTTTTTTCATGAGATAACTTTTTATAACATTCTATTCAAAGGAATATAAAAGCTATATATAGCTTTGCGAAATCATTCAAATTTATTAGGTTAGAGCTCAATTCATTCTCTACTTAGGAGGGGCATTATGCATATAGGAAAAATCTCATAACAGGATAATGCATAAAACGTAGAATTAGATACAAATCATACTTGAAATATTATATAATACATTTTAAAGAGGGATGATGAAATGATACTATATGTAGACGAAACAGAATGTGATGATTACTTTATCGTTGCAGGAATATTGACGGATTCTAAAGATAAGACGGATAAAATCTACAAGCAATTTAAAAAGAAGGTTAAGAATATCCCTTTATCTAAACGAGAGAAAGAAAAAATATTCATTGAGTTCAAATCCGTTTATTTGGATAATAAATATCAGAAAATAAAAATTCTAATGCTTAAGCAAATCAATCAATTAAACTATAAAATCATTTTTTCAATGTACAACAAGAATGGAAATAGGATGAATCAGGAAACAAAAGAAAAACAATATATCTTATTGCTCGATAATATAGTCTCAAAAACAAGCAAGAATATTGATATTATTTTTGATTCCTTTAATAAAAATAATTTTGAACAAAAAATAATTGATACTATCAAAATTCGTAAGCATGTAATATCAATTAAAAAACAAGATTCACGCTTAGAAGCAGGTATACAATTCATTGATAATATTTGCAGTGTTATACGTATGTATAAGACAAATGTAGAAAATGATTTTTATAAATTTATAGCAAATAACATTCTTGAAGTTTGACTTTTTTAATATGTCCAAATTGACATATATGCATAGTTATGGTATATTTTGGTTACAAAGAGAGTATGCTCTTTATGGATATGGCTTTCTGACCGCTTGAGGTTGGATGTGCAGATTGATGCGGAACCATATCCTTTTTTTATGAAATTAAAGCTGTCATTATCGGCAGAATAGATATATAACTATGTCTACGAACTTTAATTTAAAACACAAAGTAAATGTAATTTTAAATATTTTTTTCTTATCGAATAGAAATAGTAACTACATAATGGATGCTACGCTCATTCAAAAAAACCTTTTAGTTATCACAACATTTTAGTATGCCATATTTCATTTATTTACTCAGTTTTCTATAAATGAGATATCTAGTTTATGATACCATACGAAAAAGAGGAATCTATTATGACACATACCATAGGCTGTTTTTGTATCATCTTTAAATCCAATAAAATACTTTTAGTGAAACGAAAGGATTTTCCTTTGTGGGATTTACCTGGTGGAAGAAAAGAACAAGGAGAAAGTGAAATTGCTTGCGCCATTCGAGAAGCAAAAGAAGAATGTGGATACAGCATTTCTATTGATCAAGAAATTGGGCGTTATAAACGCTCGAAATATCAAGATACACAAGTTGTCTTTTCTACCCATGTTCTAGAAGAATGCATCGATTTTACAAGCGATGAAACTAAATGCATAAAATGGTTTCCATTGCATAAATTACCTTATAATCTTGTGCCTTATCGAAGATTGCAAATACAACATTATAAAAAAGGATATTCTAAACTTGAAATATCCCTTAAAGATCGTCACCCTTTATTAGTACTACAACGCTTTTATAAATTTCTGCATAAATAATGTACATAAAAAGTGTCTCTCGACACTTTTATTGTATAGAAGCTTTCATTGCTTTTAGTTTATCCCAATTTACACGACGGCAGAATTCTGCGATTGCTTCAACGGTTTGTACATAATCTTTGCGATGAATCATCAAACGATGAGAATGCATATAACGAGTTGGAATGCTTAACGTCATCGTTATGATACCATCAAATGCTTTATGAATATTATCCGCATCTGTTCCTCCAGCAGTCATCATATCATAATTGATATCAAGACCTAAATCACGACAGATATCTTCCATTTCATGTAGAAGTGCTTTATGTGCAATGATACCTGCATCCATCACGCTCAATACAACTCCTCCGCCAAGCTTTACTTCCCCTTTATCCATTGGTGTATCTAATGCAGTTGTAACATCTAATGCGATTGCGACATCAGGATGTATAAGGTTTGCGGCAGTTCTAGCACCACGAAGACCTACTTCCTCTTGTACGGTTCCTACAGCATACACATTGGCTTCATGATCATCGTTTTGAATGCGGTACAAAACATCCATAGCAAGACCTGCACATAAACGATCATCCCAAGCCTTTCCCATTAAATAATTCGGATTGTTCATAACTTCGAACGTTGTATCTGGTGTAATCATATCACCAATTTGAATACCTAACTCTACTACTTCTTCTTTGTTATCAACACCCAAATCCAAAAATAAATCCATTGGTTTGATAACCTTTTCTTTTACTTCCGCTGGAAGTCCATGAGGTGCACTTGATCCAACCACTCCATGATATCGTTTACCTTCTTTGGTAGTTACATATAAAGTTTGGGAAGGAAGCACATGTCCCCACCAACCACCAACTGGTAACATTCTAATATAACCTTGTTCATCAATTTCACGTACCATGAAACCAACTTCATCCATGTGTCCACAAATCATAACTTTTGGTCCATCTTTATGACCTTTTTGCAATCCTACAATGGAACCTAAATTATCATATGTAATCTCATCACTGACTGGTGTTAACCATTTTTTCATGACACGACTAACTTCTTTTTCACATCCAGAAATACCATGAGCTTCACTCATTTCTTTGATCATTTCTAGATTCATTTCTCCATAGGCTTCTTTCATAGAAACCTCTTAGCGATTTTCCGCTTTATAAGCGTTAATTTTTTCTTCATCAAGAGATTGGATAATGGAAAGTATAGCTGCTTTTGCACATTCATAATCACGTAGATCTATGATGCTGTTTCCAGTATGACCATTACGAGCACAAATACATGCGCTTAAGGTAGGACACCCAGAAAATAATTTATGAATCCATGCAGCATCCGTTTGTGCCATATTATAAAAGTATTGATATGGAAGTTGTTGTTTTTCACATGTTTGTACAAGTGTATCCAATAACATACGATTTGGCATCATGCCCTTATCATAATAGCGAACTAAAATACCTTTCCCTAATTGTCCAACCGCATTCTCTTTTCCACTTATATCATTGGCAAAGCTACAATCCATAACAATACCCATATCAGGATGGATCAAACCTGTTGCTGTTGTTCCACCACGAATTCCAACTTCTTCTTGAACAGTTGCGCCAATGTATAAATCTACATCTAATTCGATATCTTTAAGTGCTTTTAAAACTTCAATTGCCATAACACAACCATAACGATTATCCCATGCTTTTGAAAGAATACGATGTCCATCTTTTAATACCACAAATGGACCATCTAGCACAGCACTATCCCCTACTTTAACACCCCAATCATTTGCCATAGTATCGCTTTCTGCACCAAAATCAATCAACATTTTCTTTACATCACAGGAAGCAATATCATCACTATCACATACGATATTACCTACCAACTCTGTACCATTGCTAGCTTTCACACGTACTCGTTGTGCATGTAAACTTTGTGGATTGATTCCACCAATACAAATGAATCCAGCTAATCCATTTTTCTTAATACTAGTAATCATAAAACCAATTTCATCCATATGTCCACATACCATAACTCTTGGAGCATTCGGTTTTTTACTCTTCTTTACTGCAAATATAGAACCTAGATTATCATATACAATTTCATCTGCATAGGATTCCATATGTCTTTTCATTATATGTGAGACTTCTTTTTCATCTCCAGAAATACCAATTACCTGTGTTAATTCTTGCATCAATGCAAGTGTTTCATTTAAATACATAAACGCACCTCTTTCTCTTTTACAAGTTCATTATAAGCCTTTTTTTCATAATGTATATGAAGTTTGTTTCCTAATGCATAGGAAACAAGAAAAGCAGCGAGAAAGCTGCTTTTCTTTGAGTTAATAGGAGTTTGCTTTTTAATGATATGCGTGTTCTTTGATCATTTCACTTACATCTTCTTTTTTCGCAAGTGCAAGTGCAAATTCACACATCATTGTTAAGCTTTGTGGTAAACCTGTACCACCTTTTTTAGGCATTTTAAGAATTGTAACATGATTTTTAAATTCTTCAATTGCCTCACTGCATTCCTCTGACATAATGGCAAATGCAGGAATATCTGTTAGTTCATTGATTACTTGTGCCGTTTTTGCAGCCATTTTTCCATAGTTTCCATAATTGAAGCATGGTCCACAAATAACAACATCAGGATTTAACTTTTTACTCATTGCTGCAAATTTCTTTCCGTTTGTTTCTGGATCTTGCGCGAATGTTCCATCTCCACAATATAGAGTAGCACAAATGCTACCACCCATTTCTGTTAAAGACTTTTCAAACATGTGACAAGAACCTATCGCCATTGGCTTTCCACCCATTGCTAAATCTGGACTTTCTTTACCACCAAGTCCTGCTTGCGTCTGATCAAATACCATCAATACTTTCATTTTATTGTTCTCCTTGTTTTCTTTTTTGTAGCAGAAGTAATGCTTTCTTTAGTACTTTTTCACCATCCATCATCCCATAATCTTCTTGAGAGATTAACATCACAGGTGTATCTTCATCATAATTCTTTTTCGTTTCATTGAATAAGTACTTTACCTGTGGCCCTAATAGGATGATATCCGGATGTTTTTCATCTACGATACTTTGCATTTTCTTATAGGAAAATGCAGCAACTTCAATTGGTAACAGATGCTGATTTGCACAGTCTTGCATACGACTAGCTAATAAGCTCGTAGACATTCCCTGATCACAAAATAAATAGAATCGTTTCATAAAGCATCCTCCCTTACACTACTATTATAAAACTTTATCACGAAAAATTCATCCAATTATATTTCCTAGTTATTAGGAAATATAAAAGAAAGAGATAGCGTTCGCTATCTCTAAATCTATACGTTTATAGATATACCTGTTTCCTGTTGGTTTATCTTTTTTTTATGCTTTTCCTGTAGAATTCTAATCGTTATTTTGATATTTTCAAATTATCGAAAGGTATACGATTTGAAATTCTTATAGGTCATCCAATGATAAATCATCGAATGAAATATCTTCGTCGTCTGTTCCTTCTGCATTTTCTTCATCATGTAAGTACCCTTTATCAAGTGCTTTGATGAATGGGAAGTAAATACAACATCCGATAACAAGTAAGATAATCTGCCACACAGCTGCAATCCAACTTCCTGTTGATAACCAACCAGAGAATCCAATTGGAGTTGTCCAAGGTAAGTTTACACCTGTTGTTCTAGGTAGAATTTCTGCCACTGTTAAGAAATATGAAGTACATAAGTTAAACATTGGTACAAAGATAAATGGAATAATCATAATTGGGTTCAATACAATTGGTAAACCAAAGATGATTGGTTCATTGATTCCAAATACTCCTGGAACGATACTTAAACGACCTAATACTTTAATACGTTCTGATTTACAGAATAATAACATACAAATTACAAGCGATAGTGTACTACCTCCACCACCGAAGTTCGTAAAGAAATTCGAGAACGGATTTGTAAAGATATGTGGTAATTCATTGTTTGGTGTACCTGCTTCAAAGGCGATTAATTGATCCGCAGTTAATACGTTACCAATAAAGAACACTGAGTTCATTACGGCTGGACCATTGATACCAAAGAACCATAAGAATGTACACATGAAACTATAGATAGCATTTGCTCCTAATGTGTCTCCTAACCCTTTCATAGGTGTTTGAAGAACAGTAAATACGAATCCCTGTGCAGTTTCAAATGGAGTGAACTGGAAGAAGATACGAATTAAGAAACATACTAATAATACAACAGCACTTGGAACTAATGCAGCAAATGAATCTGCTACAGCTGGTGGAACACCTTTAGGCATTTTGATTGTCCAACCTTTTTTGTATACCCAAATAAATAGAAGTACACAAAGAATTGAACAACATAGAGCCATAAAGATACCATTCGTACCAATATTATCGAAAGATAAACCAGCAAATGCACCTTCTACAACGACTTCTCCTGCATCATTTGTAGCATCGTGAATTACAGGTTGTAAGATAAAGAATGAAACTAAGGCAACTGCTGCACCTTGAATTTTATCCCCTTTAAACTCTCTCGCCATTGCATACCCAGTACCCAAACAAGTAAGTAACGCTGTACAGTTGAATGTTGCACGAGATACGGCTTTAAACCATTCTTCCCAGCCTGCCCCAAAGACACCTGTCCAGAAATTTGACCATCCTGGAATAGGGAAGTTAGCAATCAGCAAGAAGATTGAACCAACGATCAACAATGGTGTAGCAATTAAGAATCCGTCACGAATAGCGATCAAAACTCTGTTTTTACTCAACACGTCAGACATTGGCATAAGAATTTTTTCGAGCTTGTCAAACATTTTAATTTCCTCCTCTTTAAACTTCTAAAAAATTTAATAGTGCGCACTAAACTTTTTACAACCTTATTATAATAAAAGTTTATCTTTCACAACATGAAAATGATTTCCTAAGGTATAGGAAATCCTCTTTTCCTAACCAAAACATGAAAATAAACCTTTATTTATCGACTTTTTTTGAAGTCAAAATAAAATTATAAAATCCGTTTATATTCTTGACGAAAGATAAAAGCAGTGATTTCTCACTGCTTTCTTACTTCTATTCTTTTATAATGCGTGATATTTTGATCCTTCTTCAGCAGGAAGCATATATACTTTTGTACCTCCAAGATAATCGTGGATCATACGACGATTGTAATTCGTTAGGGTGAGTAAAAAGGATAAAAATGTCATGAAATATGTGACATATCCAAAAAAGGAAGGATAATCAATATGTGCTGTTAGTACTACCAATTGTACAATATATGTGGTCGTAAACACCGCAAGTTCAATAAAAGTCATAGCGATTACATTTCTTAAAAAGAGCGCTTTTGCACTTACTTCAGAATTGTCCATCATTACAATTTTATATTTTAATAATCGTTTTGCAGGTGTTTGTCCAGGCCATACCTTCCATGGAATATATACATAATAGAAGATATAAAATAAGAATACAAAGAACGTAATAATATATGCCCAATACAATGGAATACCTGCTAAAATCTGTGTAGTATTTGTAGAACCCGTTAAACATGCTTGAATGATAACGAGAGGAATCACACAGAAAATATTAGAAAGTGCGAAATCGATTAGGTACCCAAAGAATCTTCGGATATTACTAACAGGTGGATGCTCTGTATCTTTTACGATTTGTTCTTGTTTTCTTAGAAGGGCAATACTTAAGCGGTCAATCAGACCTAATTTCTTTTCTCTATACTGCGTCTTTGTTTCTTTATAGTTCGTTGTGGTCTTTGTCTTTGCCATAACTTTTCTCCTTACTCAACAATACGTGCAATAAAATCATTGTAATCACGACTTTCTAAAAGTGTCGCAAAGCGATTAGCATCACTCACTGCATTGCTCAACCAATCAAAGAATAATTTCAACATCGAACGATCTTCTTCATTGATAGCCAATAAAATTACTAGTTTCACTTCAAAAGGTCCCCAAGGGATTGGATTTTTTAGGATTGCGACCGATATGTTAGATTTAATACTCATTACATTAAAGCTATGTGGAACTGCAAAACTATACGCAAATGAAGTTGCGGATAAAGATTCTCTTTTCAATACGGATTCTTTAAAACCTTCTGGAATGTATCCAGCTTCTTGTAAGTTATCACACATATAGTTGATCACTTCTTCATGAGTTGTTAAATCCACATCCGTGTAGAAGAAACGTGGTTCAATCATTCCTGAAATTCCTTCTTCAAACTCTTTTTGGAAACGTTTTTTATCCAATAAGTTCAATGCTTGAAAGATACGACTTTCATCTTCCAAATTCACAAAGAGTGATATTTGTATGGTTGCGATATCTAAATCATGTTGTAATGGTAACGTTGTTAAAATCAAATCTGGTTTAGCATCTAAGATGGTTTTTTGTTCAAAGAAATTCAAACAATCCACAATTCCCATACGCTCACCAAATCTATTTTCTACCTTACGAACACACATATTACTTAATGCTTGATCATGTGGATAAATCATAATTACACGATACTTCCCTGAAAGATTCGCGCGTTCAAAAGCAGATCCTAAATGAAGTGACAAAAATCCAATTTCATTTTCGCTGATGACTTCATTTAATTGTTCTTCAAGATAACGTGCAACTCGTATCCCCATTTCAAATACAAGAGGATATTTACGTTTAATTTCTTGTAGGTATACATTTGATACATCAATCTTTTTCATTTGACGTTCCATTAAGGATTGCATATGCATTTTCAATCCAATGCGCAAATCGACGTCCTGTGCAAAATCAATATCAAAATCATCATGGATAACTTCCAACATACCATCGATGATTTCATCACTCGTTAAACTATGATGGGATTCATGAACCAAATCTTTTGAATAATTCGTTCCCTTTTTCCCCATCAATAACAAAGCCAATAACGCTACTTCATCTTCTACGATTTCAATGCGAATTTTTTTCGCAGTATTTTGGAAGAACTCACAAGCAATTTTATACTCTTGACTTTCTTTCAATTCATCGTTGTTTCTTTCCGTTTGTATGTAGTTATGTCGTAAAATTCTTTCAATCGCAATTCCAACATGTACCATTAACATTGGAAATGCCATTTCTCGTACATGAAAATTATATTTGTTGAATGTTTGTTCAAGAGTATCTTTCACAACCAACAAATCAAAATCATTATACAAAGCCGCAAGGTTATTCAAGTTTAAGAAATTCCCTTGTGTTTCTTCTGCTAATAAATCTTTATATAGTTTACGCTTACTCTCTTCACTTCCTTCCAAATGGATGAAGTTCTTAGAACGTACCAATTTTAAATGTTCGTAGGGTTCAATCATTTTCTTAATACGTTTGATATCGTTATCTATGGAATACTCACTTACAAATACTTGATCTTGTAAGTTTGTAATACTTAATTCATTTCGTTGAAATAAGAGCTGTTGAATAATATACACACAACGTTCTTGTGGTGTTTGGGCAATTGGTTGCTCAATCTCAATATTGAGTGTACGAAGAATCTCTTGATTCAAATGATATCCATAACGAAGATTTGATTCAATCAATGCATTTTCATAATAACGGTTGATGGAATCGATATCTGAACGTACTGTACGATCCGACACATTTAAAAGTTTCGATAACTCTTTTCCAGTAATCCAATCGTTAGAATCATTCATCATCATGATAATTCTTTCTTGTCTTTTATTTAGTCCCATATTGTCAATCCTCTCTTATGATATTATATAGAAAAATTTCCTAGGAATAATTTAACATAATTTCCTAGCACTTAGGAAGTATTGTGAATATATTTCTTCCTACTGCCTAGGAAATCCTTTTGATAAAACGCAAAAGGAAAGGCATTATAATTGTATGGAACTTGAAAAGGGGATCTCTTATGCTAACACATTCTATGAAAAACAAAAAGCTTCGCTATGTATTCAGTATTATTGCAGTCATTGTTTCTGCGCTTTTACAAACGTATGTAATTCAAGCTTTTATCAATCCTAGCAATTTACTAAGTAGCGGGTTTACTGGTGTAGCCATCTTAATCGATAAGATTAGTTCTTTATATGGTATACACATTTCTACTTCAATAGCCATTTTAGCACTCAACATTCCTGTTGCCTTGGTATGTTATAAAAGTATCAGTAAAAAGTTTACCATACTTTCTAGTATACAGTTTGCCCTCACCTCCATATTCTTGAACATTTGTAATTTTTCTCCTTTGTTTGATGATGTTGTATTGAATGTAATCTTTGGAGGATTCCTATATGGCTTATGTGTGGTAGTAGCACTTAAGGGAAGTGCCTCTACTGGTGGTACTGATTTTATCGCGTTGTATGTATCCAATAAAATCAATCGTTCTATATGGGAACAGATTTTTATATTTAATGCTCTTATCCTATGTATCTTTGGGTATATGTTTGGCTGGATCTATGCAGGATACTCCATTGTATTTCAATTCATTATGACAAAAACCATATCTACCTTTCATCATCGTTATGAACGAGTTACCTTACAGATTACTACAACCAATCCAGAAATGATGGTGGATCGTTATGTTGAACATTATCGTCATGGGATTTCCTGTATCCAAGGATATGGTGGATTCAGTAAAAAGAAGATGTATTTATTGCATACAGTCGTATCTTCTTATGAGGTTGCGGATATTGCCAATTTGTTAAGAGAAACAGATCCAAATGTCATCATCAATGTATTACGTACAGAAGAATTCTATGGTGGGTTCTATATGGCACCTATAGACTAAAAAAGGGATTGTATTCTTCACGAGCTTTACGTATTGGGTGTGACAGGTATTTATTCCAATTGACTCCTTCCATCACTTTAAGGAAACTGAACACTGGATCTGAAGAATTTAACTTTTTTCCTAAATCTAGTGGTAAAATCATCTGTTGTGTAGTATAATCCATATTGTTGAGATACGGATAATTTGACTCTAACACATTGTTGTTTTCCATAGTTAAATTATACCAAAAAACACGTTCCACTCTTATGAGTTTGACGTGTTTTTTATGTTATGGCTGTTTCTTATTCGTTACAGCCTCTTTTTTAACTGGAATTTATGACAAATGTCGTTTTAGCTTTCTATTTTTTTCTTTTATAAGCAGTTTTATATACTTCCTTTTCTTCTCTCATACCAATGACTATAACTTCACTTCGGTTCTCTACTTCCACTAATTCATATACAATTCGTATTCCAAAACCTCTCGCTTTCAATTTAAAAAGACCTGACAAGTTACCAGAAGTAGTATCATTTCCAAGTGGAGCGCCATAACCACCTCTACTTTTTGGCAATGGATTCTCTCGCAACTTCTCTAGCATTTTTACAACTACTTTTTTTTGAGACCCATCTAATTTTTGAAAATCTATTTGTGCATCTTTTAATAGGCTATATTCCCACATGAATTATTCCAAATCAATAGCAGGCAAGTCACTGAGAAAATCTTCAGTGATTCCGTTATTTTTAAAGAAATCTTCACGAGTGATGGTATCCTTATTTTTAGAGAGTCTATTCAGACTTAATTGTATAAGTTGTAGGTCTTCCTCTTTTTCAAGCAATTCTTGATATCTATCAGTAGAAACAAGTGCAGCTACGGGTTTATTGTTCTTCATTACAATTTTTGACTCATCCTCATTTAGTGAATCGAAAATTTTTTTTGCACCAGCCCGTGTTAAATCACTAATTGATACCGTTGAGTTTAGAATGATTTTAAAACTATTGGCATTCATGCTATCACTCTCCTTCTATTGATAGTATATGCTTTATTTTAAATAACAACAAGATAAATCGGCAAATTTGCATACAAATAAATAGATTTATCTTCATTGAATCTATATATCATATTCTCTTGATAAAGATATATCTCTCACAAAAATACAATTTTAGCTATAAAAAAAGCCAAATGTTGGCTTTTTATTTTGCTTTCATCCCTTGATGTTTCATCGTTAAAATATTGGTTGGGTAGGAATAGATTTGTTTTTGATCTCTAGCATATTGCTTAATTGCCATATCTAATAAACGCGTAATTAGTTCTGGAAAAGGAATACCACTTTTTTGCCAGAGATAAAAAGAAAGAGATCCAGGTATGGTATTAATCTCATTGATATATAAGTCTTTGCTTTCATCATTCATTAGGAAATCTATTCTACTAACGCCACTACCACACAACGTTTTAAAGGTTTCTTTTGCGAGTTCTTGAATTTCTAATGTTAAATCTTCTTCTAAATCAGCAGGGATTTTACGTGGTGCATTTTGCATACCCTTGCTCGCATCCACTCCAATATATTTGTCCTTATATGATAAAATATCATCTTGTTTTTTTACTTCTTCTAACACACTGGCAATACACTCCACTTCATCTCCTAGGATAGAACAGTTAATCTCTCGAAGGTTCTCCACAACTTTTTCAATAATGACTCTTCGATCGTATTGATATGCTTCAATCATTGCCTTATGAAGTTCTACTTCATTATGTGTAATACTAATACCAATACTGCTTCCTAGATTAGCCGGCTTCACTACAAGAGGGTACCCCAATCTTTCCGCTTTACGAAAAAAGGAATCATCCAATGGTTTGGACAATGTCCAATAATACCATGGAACAATTGGAAGAGCACTATCTTCTAACACCTGTTTCATTATAATTTTATCCTGTCCAATGGCACCACCCAATACACGTGGGCCAACATATGGAATTTTTAAGGTTGATAGAAATCCCTGAAAACTTCCATCTTCTCCATGCGTACCATGTAGGATTGGAAATACGATATCGAATTCTTTTTCCTTAGCAAATAGAGAATGCTTAACAGGGATGATATAAAAATGTTGATTGCGATGAATCAACGTAACCTCACTACAATAACCTGGGATTTTTTCCATCTCTTCGAACGTCTCTAAAGAACATAGTGTAATATCATGATACATTTTACCGTCTTTAGAAAGGTATAAAGGAATGACTTCATACAAATAAGGATTCATTTCCTCCATCACTTGATGTGCAGAGAGGATACTAATTTCATGTTCTACGGATTCACCACCAAATACAACAACAACTCTAAGTTTCATAGCATTCTTCCTTTCATACAGTCTAGTGTATGCGTTCGCCTAAAAATGGTTAATGGTTGAATGCATCTGGAAGATCATTTTCCAATAAAACCGTTGTATCTGGCGTAGCTATTGAATTCAAACATGAAAATGCTTCTTGTATCGTAGATACGATATGCAATTTGGATAATGGAAACTTCTTTTCTCGTAAGCCTACTACGATATCTTTTGTCTGTTGTTTCCCAACAAGAATTACTTCATCTACACATTGCGCCATATAACAACCAAATTCATAATGAGCCTGTTTACTATCTTTTCCAAGATCTAAAAAACCAGGGGTTATAATAACTCGTTTACCAACCAGTTGTTTCATTACTTCTAATGCGTAATGAGCTCCTTCTGGATTTGAATTGTACGCATTGTCTATAATTGTATAAGCTTCATTTTCGATAATTTGTAAGCGATGTTCTACATAGGATAAACTAGAAACCAGTTGTTTGAGAACATCCCAAGATACATTTAACGTATGTGCTACCGCTATCGCTCCTGTAATATTTACTACGTTATGACGTCCTAAAAGCTTACAAGAAAATGTATGTCGTTCTTTTTGATAGACCACATCAAAACTACTTCCAGCTTTAGAATAGGTAATATTCGCTGCTCGATACTTACACTCAGGACGAGTTCCATACGTCACAATGGTACACGTATTTTGAATTTTGTACTCACGAATATATGGGTTATCATAATTGATAAATCCAATTCCATCCTTTGGTAGCTTTTCAATCATTTGCATCTTTTCATGAAGAATGTTCTCCATGGAATGAAAGGTAGAAAGATGTTGTGGTCCAACTGCACTTACGAAACCATACTGTGGTTGAACAAACTCCATCAAACGCTCGATTTCATGTACATGATCCGCACCCATTTCACAAATAAAAATCTCATGTAAATTTTGTAAATGTTGACGTATGGAAAGCGTAATCCCCATCAAATTATTATAGGAGTGTGGGGTTTGTAGTGTGTAATACGTATCTGACAACAAGGTGTGTAAAATATTTTTAATAGATGTTTTTCCATAACTCCCAGTGATTCCAACACAACGAAGATGCTTATGGCTTCGTAATATTTTTTGAGCATCTTTAACAAAATACATACGTATTCTCTCTTCTATTGGTTGCGTCAAATACGCAATGATCATCAGAAAAAACCATGGAGAAAAGTATAGAAAAGGAACACAAGCAATCCAAATATCATTCGATAATATCTGTAATAAGAATACAAAACATACTATATAAAACAAATAAAACGCAAATAATAACCGTTGTACTCGATGTGTAAATACAAGGGGTTTTCGATACTCTTTCATATCTTCCATTTTAAAGAAAACATATGAATATATAAGCAATAATAAAATTAGTAGTTGTAAGGGTAATTCTTCATGGGATACAAAAAATAATCCATATACACCCAACAAACATAAAAAGGTTCTTTGGATGGACACCCTTTTATACTTTATTTCATGTAGTAGCCATGTTTCATAACGCTTAATTTGGTAACGATTTTGTTGGTACATATGAATGCTGCGTTTCATTGGGGTATATAGAAAAAAAGATAATACGAATAGGAATAATACATTTTGAATCTTATCCATATAAGAATGCCTCTACAATACCAACGAAACGTAAGCTTTGATGAAAATAGGCAAAATGGTCTTCTCTTGGAAGCGTGATTAAGGTCGCATTGGGTATTTCTTGTTCCATTTTCTTTCCCATCCAAAGAGGTGTTTGCATATCTCTTTCTCCCCATACAAGCAATGTCTCACATGGAATGTGATCTAGACAATACGTAAGATCGTCTTCTACACTTGCTACCAATACTCCTTTCATAATCGGACTTGCATTTTGATAATCTACACTTCCCATATTGGTAGATACATGCAATCTTTTAAAGCATTTATACGTATATACTCTTAAGTAATACATCAATCCTCGTTTATTCTTAATACCCGCAGCCCCTGTTAAAATAAGTTTATCCACTGGATAACAAATCGCATAACGAATCGCAATACGTGCACCAAAGGAGTGTGCTATAAGGATTGGTTTTTCAATTCCTAACATCGTTAATAATTCATACAACGCATCAGCATATTTTCGAACATCCCAAACTTCTTTTGGTTCTTCGCTTTCACCAAATCCTGGAAGATCCATATTAATAACTTTATAATTTGTTCGAAAGTGATCCGCAATGAATTTCATCATATATTGATTTTGACCCCAGCCATGAAGTAGAACGATACAATCCCCTTCTCCCTCTACACTCACATTCCATTGAATTCCTTGAATAGTATACATAGTGAACCTCCTCCTTCAAGTATATGAAATGTATTTGTAGCTTTGACCTACTTTCAAAAAAAGAGTACATGTTCTAAGACACATACTCTGTTCTACATTATTTTTTCTTATATGGAGCGCTATCGCGATAGATTCTAAAGATAACTCCATCGGCAGTATTCTCTCCATATACTTCGTAATGATTCGCACCACAAACTTTTGCGACAATGGATAGACCTAAACCAAAACGTCCTCCTTGTCCCATCTCATATGGTTTGAATAATACCTTGATACGTTCTTCATCCATGCTTGGTCCATCATTGGCAATCGTTAAGCCATCTTCTTCACTTAAACGAATGTCAATGGTAGTTCTTGCATAGCGTAGTGCATTTTCTATGATGTTCTCTACGACAACACGCCATGGTTCCGCAAGCCCATCAAAGAAGACTTCTTCTAAATCTGTTTTTATTTGAATCTCAGGTTTGATTACTTTGATATTTTGAATAACGAGCTCAATAATATCCTTCATATCTGAAGCGATACCTTCACAATCCTGAGAAATCAGGTATTCTACACGATTCATAAACAATAGAGAATGAACTTTTTCTTCTAAACGTTCTGCATTTTCAATAATGACATCTACACTCTTCTCTAGGGTTTCATAAGGATAAATACCATCCTTGATACTTTCTCCATACGATTTAATGGTCGCAATTGGTGTTTTCAAATCATGAGATATATTATGAATCATTTCTTCCTTGGTCTTTTCTTGTTTACGTAATTCATCACGCATACTCACTAACGCATCCGCAAGTTCTCCAATTTCATCCTTACGATTTACGCGTAATTCCGCATCTTTTCCAAGTTTCACACGTTCAATATAGTTTCGAATTTGATTGAGCGGATGAATTAAGGTAATTACCCACATCATCAACACGATGAAGAAAAATCCAACTACGATGACCGTAATATATACAACACTATTAAAAATCATACTTTCTAGCTTATTCATGTTGTCACTATAAGTACGTGTAATCAATAGGTAGTTATCACTTAATTTAGAAATACTATAAAAAGAATCAATGTGCTCACCCGCAACATTCAACACCTTACCATGTGTTCTATTACTATCACTTTTGCTTAATAGCACTGCAGAGTTCGCTATGGCTGTCCATTCTTTACTATTAGTTACAACATCCATCTCATTTGCTGCACTTGGGTCAATAACAATCTTTGTTTGATCATTTACCTGAACCACACGTGCAGTTAAAGAGTCAAACCCAGATACACTTACATACCAACTCGCTTCACTTTCTGTAGCTTCTTGGCTACTTGCGATCAATGAGTTTTGCGTACTATCCAATTGGTTATAGATTTGATCTTGTATTGCCGTATTTACGTTTCCATTTACATATACAAAAAAGAATACAGTAAAGAATGTTACAAAGAAGAAAATCAACGCAAACAATTGTTGCGTTAGTGATAATTGTTTGATGAATTCATTAAAGCGCTTCATGTTAACCTAAACGATATCCATATCCATAAATGGTATGAATATTTAGATTTGGAAGTTTCTTACGAAGACGACGCAACGTATCATCCACAACACGATCACTACCAAAATAATTTTCTTCCCAAACACTTGTCAAGATTTTATCACGGTTAAAAGCCATCCCTTTATTTTTTATAAACATCATTAAAAGATCGAACTCTTTTGTGGTTAAATCAATTTCCTGTCCATGATCGAACACTTTACGTTGTTCTTCATCCAATTCATATCCATCAATTAAGATACGATTATTCGCATCTTTATACACACGTTTCATAACGTTGTTTACACGTAACACAAGTTCTTTGGGAGAGAATGGTTTGGTAATGTAATCATCACTTCCCTTTTCTAAGCCAATGATACGGTCAAACTCTTTATCACGTGCAGACATAAAGATTACAGGAATCTCTTTTCCTTGTAGACGAATTTCTTCAATCAAATCAAATCCGCTCTTATCATCCAACATGATATCAAGAATCCATAAATGCACATCATCATCCATTACATGCGCACTTGCCTCTTCATATGTATAATACGAACGTACTTCGTACCCCTCTTTTTTTAAATATTGATTCACTAAGTCATTGATTGCTTTTTCATCTTCTACAACACAAATCACTTTTTTCATATAAATCACCTCATACCTCTATTTTAGACTAAATTATGTGAAAAAAAAAGGACTTTCTTAAAGTCCTCTCTCTTTTATGAAATTTACTACGTGATTTACATACTTCTCACATAATTCATCACTCTTTGCTTCTACCATAACACGTACAAGTGGTTCTGTTCCACTAGGACGTACTAAAATTCTACCTTCATCACCTAATTCAGCCGCAACTTCATCCACAACCTTTAATAGGTCTTTGTCTTCTAAAGCCGCGTGTTTATCTTTTACAGGTGTATTAATTAATAATTGAGGATAAATAAATAAATCTTCTCCTAATTCTTTTAGTGATTTATTTCTATCTACCATGATTTCTAACAGCTTCAATGCGGTTAATAAACCATCTCCTGTATTCGCATGTTCATTGAAGATGATATGTCCTGATTGTTCTCCACCGATAGAGTAACCATGTTCACTCATACATTCATAAACATATTTATCTCCTACTGCAGTTTGTTCGTATTTAATATCGCTATCTTTTAAGGCATGATATAATCCAAGGTTACTCATAACAGTTGTTACCACAACATCATCTTTTAGTAATCCTTTTTCTTTCATATAACGTCCACAAATAAACATTGTGTAGTCACCATCAATCAAGTTACCTTCTTCATCTACCGCAATCAAACGATCCGCATCGCCATCAAAGGCAAACCCTGCATGATAGTTACCTTCACGCATCATCTCCTGAAGCAATTCAGGATGCGTAGAGCCACATTTGTTATTGATGTTGATTCCATTAGGAGAAGAGTGAATAACCTCTACAGTAGCCCCTAAAGACGTCATTGTTTCAGCTGCACAACTTGTTGCACTACCATTAGACAAATCCAATAATACATTGATTCCATTCAAATCGATTGGTACGATAGATTTTAACCAAGATTCATAAAGTTCCAATCCCTCAGACCATTCAAGTACACTACCAATCTTTTCTTCATGAGCCAGTTCAATTTCCTCTAAACCATCGATATAACGTTCTACTAAGTTCTCAGTTTCAGGATCCATTTTACAACCTGCACCATTAAATAACTTAATTCCATTGTCATAGAATGGATTGTGGCTAGCACTTACCATAATACCACAATCAAAGTGCTCTTTTTGAATTAAATAAGATACAGAAGGTGTCGGACACACCCCTAACAAATACACACTCGCACCAGTAGAAGTAGCCCCAGCAGCTAATCCCATTTCAAACATATCACTAGATAAACGAGTATCTTTTCCAATTAAAATTTTCGCATGGCGTTTCTTTCCATAATACCATCCTAAATATTGACCTATTGATACCGCCATATCCAATGTCAATGTTCCATTTGCACGACCTCTTGCGCCATCTGTTCCAAAATATTTTCCCATAAATTACATCCTTCCTTTTACTGTTTCTTTACAGCCTTTACTTTTACAGTTGTAGTCTTTAATTCATAACTTGCTAATTTGTTGCTACCTTCTACTAACATTTCTACTTCATACGTTCCTGCTTTATTGATTTTACTCAAATCTGCGGAAATCTTAATATCTTTGCTTTCTACAGAATCAATTACCGTCTTAGCTCCTTTTACCGTAACTTCACTTGTTGTAGTTCCTTCAATTGTGAAATCAAAACCGTCCAAACTATTGACTAAGTCAATGCCTACATCACTTATTGTTCGACTCTCTGACTTTGCCAGTTTGATGGAGAAATTTACAATTCCTTTTGTTACTTTCGTTACACCATTAGGTAATATGATTGGCATAGATATTTCTTTATCACCCGTCAGCGTGGAGGCTGGTATCGTGATTGGTAACTCGCTGATATTATCTAATACCGCTTGACTACCGTATATTGTAACCTCAGGATAATCTACCGTATAGGATTCAATTGCTTTTCCATTTGGTATTGTTCCTGTCGGAGACAAGACAATGTTCACATCCTTCTCAGGACGAGAGACCTTAACTTTTGCTAATAATGTGTCTGGAATAATATCTACATTCATACGATTCCCATTACTATCATACGCATACACTTTTGCTTTCGTTTCAAAATCAGAAGTAACATTCTTTCCAACTTTTACAAGTGCTTTCACATATGCGATCTTATCCAATGTTTCTGTACTTGCTCTTACTAGTACTTCCCCTTGTTCCAATACAGGTTCCCCTAAATCGTAGGTACTATCCATAACCGAACGATTCAAGAAATCATATCCCACATTGAACTTACGAATGGATTTCTTCTTAATGGTAACCATTTTACTAGAAGGTTCTAGTACAACATCCACATGAGAAGGAGCTCCCTCTGTAGTAAATGTTACCTCATGTACACCTTCTGTCATATTTGTCATATCCGCAATCACTCGAAAATTACTCTGTTGCTTAATGTTTTTGATATCACTCAAATCGCCAATTACACGAACTTTTACTTTCTTAGGTAATCCAATAACTTCATAGTTCTGTGAAGAGATCACTTGTGATACATCATAGGAACCTAAATCCTCTGCACTTTTTGTTGATTCAAAAATATTCGCATTAGCGGAATTCATAGATACGTATACCAAAATCGCTAATATCAACGCAACTACTTTTCCATGTTTTTGGTTGAACAACAATTTGTCTAACCAACCACTAATCCATCGGAAAAATTTACTGATTTGTATTTCTACTCTAGCATATGTCTTCGCAAAAGTTTGCGATTTCTCGGCTATCGCCTTAGCAAGTTCTGTTTTCCCCTCAGAACTAAGCTCTGTCTTTTTCTTTTTCTTCTTCGCCATTAGGAATCACTCCCTTCTTTGGTCTTTTTCACTTCGTCATCATCGGCAGATTCGTAATGTAGAACAATCGTTTCTGGTTCTACAACATCGTCAAATAAATCCGCACCCATAGTGGATATAGAAGAAGGTTTACGTTCTTCTTTTTTTACTTCTTCTTTCCCCGCTTCCTCATTCTTCGTTTTACGAGGACGTTTTTTAGGAACTGGTGTTTCTTCTATTTCAACTTCTACTTGTTTTGCTTTTTGTTTATCGTTTTTTCTACTTTCTTCTTTTTTCTCTGATTCATTTACAATATTATCGAAGAATTGATCAAATCCAGCATCTTGTTTCTGTGCCAAATCTTCAATTTTCATTTCTTTCTTTTCTGCTTTCACAGGTTCTACTTCTTCATTTTTCTTCTTTTTCGCATATCTCTGTTCATTTTCAACAGTATCTTTTACACGACGATTTTTTCCTTTAAAGTAATGTGCAAACACTCCTGGTTTCTTCCCTTGTTCATACAGTGTTTCTTTTAAGATTTCTTTATCGCGTGGTTCCTCTGCTTTTTCTTTAGCAACCACATTTTGATTACATACAATATCCATCAAGAATTCATGAAGACTACTTTCTGATATAACAGAAAGCTTTCCAGCTTCCGCAATTGATATATTCCCTGTTTCTTCACTAACTACAATGGTAATAGAATCCGTAATTTCACTGATACCTACTGCCGCTCTATGACGTGCTCCATAACTCGTTGGCAACTCTCTTGTTGTTGGTGGAAAATAGGCCGCAGCACAAGCAATCTTGACCCCTTGTATAATAACTGCCCCATCATGTAATGGTGTACCATATTGGAAGATTGAACATAACAATTCACTCGATACGACGGAATTCATAGGAGTACCTGTCTTGATAAAGTCAGATAAAGAATGTCCTTGTTCTATTGATATCAATGCACCTGTCTTTGTCTTTGACATTTCTGCACATGATTTTACTAATTCATCTACAAGTTGTTCTCGCTCATTTACCGTCAACGTAGAAATTCTAGAGAACACACTTGTCTTCCCTATCTTCTCTAAGATATTTCGAATCTCTGGTTGGAAGATAATAATGATTGCGATGACTCCCCAATTCATAATTGAATCCGCCAAATTCTTAACGGTATTCAACTCTAACACAGAGGCCGCAAAACGGATAATAATAATCAACAAGACTCCTTTAAAAATCTGTATGGTTCTTGAATTATTCTTAACAATACGTAGGCAATAATAGATAACTGCCCATACAAATGCAATATCCATCAGCAGCAGTATCAAAGTCCTTAGATTGTCTAATGTGAAATAACTGAACATAGGAACACTCCCCTCGTATTTTATATTATAGCATAAACCCTTCCTTACTACCTATCTTTTTCTTATGAAATGACATGAAAAAAGGAGTCAAACAGACCCCGATTTCTAACAAGTTGCTTATCCTTCCATAACGTCCGCAATACAAGCACCCACGCTAGCATAAACTGCTTCTGCCTGTTCTTTGATCACAGTTCTTGCATGTGCAACAGCACACCCATGAAATTCTTGAATCATTGGCACATCGTTAAAAGAATCCCCAATCGCATAAATATCTTCATGACATAAATGGTACTCGTTTTCTATGAAATATAAACCCTCAGCCTTACTAACACCTGCAGGCACAATATCTACACAATTGATATTTACGTAGGCCACTGCATATCCCTTAAAATGTACATTGATATGACGAGCAATTTCATCTGCTAATTCACTATCATTTAAGGAAATTACCAATTGTGCTATCCTTCCATTATCTAACACTTCTTCTTCGCGATAGTTTTGATCTGGCATATTGGCATATTTATGATCCACTTGTTGTTCATCAATAGAAAATTTATAACGATGATATCCATCATTGATAACATAGGATGCACAATCTACTTCTTTTATATAACTGATAATATCCAACGCTTTATGAAAATCCATATACAAACATTGTAATTTTTGAAATTCGCGGTCATAGATAACACCACCATTATTTGCCACGATAAAGTCAAATTCAATTTCGTTGTTCTTTATTTCTTGTTTGATAGACTCCATACTTCTTCCCGTCACAATCCCAAACATATTCCCCGCTTTACGAAATTTACGAATCATTTCGATATCTTTTTTATCCACGTACTCCTGTGTACGTAATGTTCCATCATAATCGCTTGCGACAATCTTCATTCTACGACCTCCTTATATACTCCTCTATTTTAACAACTTACAAAAAAAATACAAGTTGATGCATAAGTTTTTAAAGCTTCTCCATACTACTTTTAGGAGGTGTTAGAAATGGCACAGAAAAAATACCGCCCAGGAATGAACTGCGAAAAATCTGGAAAATACACTTGCTACAATGCACAGGGTAAAGAAATCAACAGTGACGTAGACGTAGAAAAGGGTAGACGTTTTCCTCCTTCTCAGGAAGAAGGATGTTACTACGAGGAACAGTAATAACACTGGATTCCTGTGAGTCTTATACACTTGTATAAGAAAAAAATCTCTTCGCACAATTGTGCATATAAGAGATTTTTTTATGTTTTATCGGGTTTGTCAATATAAATGTGTAATTTTTTTACAAATATTTTAGGAAGTGCTAAATCTTAATGATAAAGCCTTCCTTTTTCATTAAAGCATTATGAAAATATACTAGTAATTCATGTAGGG
>NZ_JBSPEZ010000019.1:0-66542 GCF_053848845.1 Amedibacillus sp. YH-ame6 | reverse complement strand
ACCATTTTTTTCATAACAAAAGGCAGTAAGAGCCACATGTTTTAGGTTGAGTAGTCATCTTACTGCCTTATTTATTTTAACATATTTTAAAAAAGCTGTCGACTTCTTTGTCAACAGCCTGAATAGTTCCTATAGGGACTATTAAATCTATGATATTCGCACCTCTTATATAAATATCCCAAGCACTATCAATTGCATTCGCTCTTTCTGCATACTTCCCAAAACCCACTCCACTCATATCATCTCGAAAATTGACTGGTACACTTGAAGATGGTACTTTGATTGTAATCGTTCCACTACTCTGTCCTAATGCATCTTTGACTACCCCTGTGATATCGTAACTTTTCGATATCAAGATATCTCCATTTCCTAAAATAAAACTACTTCCTGAAGAAGCAGTCGTATTCTTATATGATGTTGATGAAATACTAAATTCTTTACTACTTATGTAATTCTTTCCATTGATAATAGCACAACTATAGGTTGGTGTTATTTTTAAATAAGTTCCGGTATTACTTACAATACCAGTTGCATTACATCGCTCTGCTTTTAATGTCAGTGCTGGTATTGAGTTTTGATATACTGTAATACTGTTTTGTTTTGTAGCTATCTTTCCGCGACTATCTTTTATACTTCCAGTAAAAGTAATGGTTCCTGCTGGCAAACTATTTATAGTTACTGTGTTCGAGCTGGATGATGTGCCGTTGCTACCTACAATAGAATAACTACTAATACTACTCCCATATATTCCGCTTGCTCCTTCGATTGCAATCGTTGCGGTTGATTTTCCTTGTACATAAATTCCCCATTCTGGTGGTACACCATTATCATTTCTTGTAATATTCAAACTCGAAAATGATGGATTTAGACTTCCTGGAATATTTAGAGTAAAACTTAATGACTTACTATCTCCTATTTTTGTAGATCCAGAATATGTTGTAACGGTAATCGTTCCCGTTCCTGATGTCGCATTTGGAATTTGTGAAGCATCACTTGCCGGTGGTGTGAATGTACAAGAAGTTGCTTGTCCACTATAATCACGTACAACGTTGCCAAATTGATAACGTACAGTGTGTGTGAAATTGGAACTAGCTCTAGAAATAGAGATTGTCATTGGTGAATCCATGGTGTTTCCTGAAATAGAAAATGTACTTGCTCTAGCTATCTTTGTTAAAGTAAGTGAGCCCGATGCACTTGGTGTACCTACCCATGAGTTATCTGCATAAAAGGTAGCGGATGCGCTTATAGATTTTGAACCATCATTATTGTGAATAATTGTGAAAGACTTAGAACCAAGATATTGTGAACCACCAAGTCCAATATTATATCCTCCAACAGAAAAAGAGCCACTTTGACCATCACAACTTACTGAAACCGATGTCGTATTGTTATTATATGCAGAAGAATAAGAATCATTGGCAACACAAGTAACCCCTACTGTGACTACAGATGTATTATTCGCAATGTTTACATTACTTTCTGATAAAGATAATTTTAAATGAAATCCCATTACATTATTCCTTTCCTATGCAGTCCTTACCCACATATAAACAGCTATATATGGTTGTAAATTTTGAGAATTTCCAGCACCTGCAGAATTCACAGTAACAGTATGCGTATGAGCTCCTGCACTCTCTTCCGAAGGGGGTATTGCCCAAGGATCGGAGGATACTTGAGTCTGTGATACACATTGATAACTGGATGAAATTGAACTTACAGTCCAATATCCTTTGAACCTATGGGTATGACCTCCTGTACTGTTTGTGGAAGCAGAATGTGTATGAGCTTGTAAACTTTTATTCCCACCTGTTTTTCCTGTCGAATTAAAATCAGCATCACTTTCATTTATACCAACAAGTACCCTACCTTGTGCATAACGAGTCCATGTAGTTCCAACGTATTGTGTATTTGGATTGAAACTAGAAATCGTATTAGTAATAACAAATCCTATAGGAAATGGACATTCATTCCCAATCATCACTTTATTTCCCTTAATGTAAATATCCCAAGCACTATCAATTGCATTCGCTCTTTCTGCATACTTCCCAAAACCCACTCCACTCATATCATCTCGAAAATTGACTGGTACACTTGAAGATGGTACTTTGATTGTAATCGTTCCACTACTCTGTCCTAATGCATCTTTGACTACCCCTGTGATATCGTAACTTTTCGATATCAAGATATCTCCATTTCCTAAAATAAAACTACTTCCTGAAGAAGCAGTCGTATTCTTATATGATGTTGATGAAATACTAAATTCTTTACTACTTATGTAATTCTTTCCATTGATACTAGCACAACTATAGGTTGGTGTTATTTTTAAATAAGTTCCGGTATTACTTACAATACCAGTTGCATTACATCGCTCTGCTTTTAATGTCAGTGCTGGTATTGAGTTTTGATATACTGTAATACTGTTTTGTTTTGTAGCTGTCTTTCCGCGACTATCTTTTATACTTCCAGTAAAAGTAATGGTTCCTGCTGGCAAACTATTTATAGTTACTGTGTTCGAGCTGGATGATGTGCCGTTGCTACCTACAATAGAATAACTACTAATACTACTCCCATATATTCCGCTTGCTCCTTCGATTGCAATCGTTGCGGTTGATTTTCCTTGTACATAAATTCCCCATTCTGGTGGTACACCATTATCATTTCTTGTAATATTCAAACTCGAAAATGATGGATTTAGACTTCCTGGAATATTTAGAGTAAAACTTAATGACTTACTATCTCCTATTTTTGTAGATCCAGAATATGTTGTAACGGTAATCGTTCCCGTTCCTGATGTTGTATTTGGAATTTGTGAAGCATCACTTGCCGGTGGTGTGAATGTACAAGAAGTTGCTTGTCCACTATAATCACGTACAACGTTGCCAAATTGATAACGTACAGTATGTGTAAAATTAGAACTAGCTCTAGAAATAGAGATTGTCATAGGTGAATCCATAGTGTTTCCCGAAATAGAAAATGTACTTGCTCTAGCTATTTTTGTTAAAGTAAGTGAGCCCGATGCACTTGGTGTACCTACCCATGAGTTATCTGCATAAAATGTTGCGGATGCGCTTATAGATTTTGAACCATCATTATTGTGAATAATTGTGAAAGACTTAGAACCAAGATATTGTGAACCACCAAGTCCAATATTATATCCTCCAACAGAAAAAGAGCCACTTTGACCATCACAACTTACAGAAACCGATGTCGTATTGTTATTATATGCAGAAGAATAAGAATCATTGGCAACACAAGTAACCCCTACCGTGACTACGGATGTATTATTCGCAATATTTACATTACTTTCTGATAAAGACAATTTTAAATGAAATCCCATATTATAACCTCCTTAATGTGAACCCAGCACTACCTTCGTCTCTAAACAACCAATTTCCAACTTGTATTTGCTGTACTATAACAGATTTCGTCACATGTAATTCATTATTTGAAATCCAAGCTACTTTCGTATCTCCCTGCCAGAATCCCAATTCTGTATTCGTAAGGATCGCTTTAAAAGGACTATTTGATTGTCCGAGTTCCAAAGATGATCCATCAAATCTTGCCCATTCTTGAATCTTAGATTCATCTACTTTTCCATTCACTACATCATTTAATGTATCAATCGTGGTTTTTATAAAGCTTGTTTGTTCATTTGTAAGTTGTATTTGATTTTGAATACCGTTTATCTGTTCCCTCGTCTCTGTAGTTGTAGTAATCAGTTCCTCTACAGATAAATTGATT
Organism: Amedibacillus sp. YH-ame6; assembly: GCF_053848845.1. Lineage (NCBI taxonomy): Bacteria > Bacillati > Bacillota > Erysipelotrichia > Erysipelotrichales > Erysipelotrichaceae > Amedibacillus > Amedibacillus sp. YH-ame6. Next base: position 62,801 of record NZ_JBSPEZ010000019.1, on the reverse strand, counting down.
TCACTTTTCGATTGTTCTATTGCAGATTGAAAAGACTGTGTAACTCTGGATTCTACTTGGTTCACATCATCCTCGATTTTCTCGTTTATATCTTCAATGGCAGGTGTCCAATCGGTAGCGAAGTTCCCTTTCTCAAGTTTGAAGTTATAAAAATAAATATCTCCAATGCAATCTTTACATAAAATTTCAATATCTGAAATGACTTCATTTAAAACTTTATTAGTATCTGACATAAAAGTGCAAGTCACAAACTGCCACTGACCTTCTATATCCTCGGTTGCAAACTTACAATCTCCAAAACTAAAAGATAGCTCTTCTTCAAGCACTTTATACATCCCTTGATGACGAATACCTAAATAAAAGGCAGTATCTCCCTTTTGTATGTTTTCTAACAAGACCCAACCACTCATGGTGTATGTAGAAGATGGTTCTAGTTTTCCAAGGATACTTTGTACCACATGCTTAGTCGTATTTAGCTCCACTGATGAAATGTGTGCACATCTTTTTTTATTCTTATTCACATATTCCAAAATATCAGATTCCCAGTTTCGATCATGCATGATAAAGGAACTATTTAACAAGAGGTTTCTACCTCCTATTTCAAGACCAGTGATTACTTGCCATGAGCTATCACATGTTGGTTGACTATAGCTTACTGTAGCATCACTATAGATGATTTTGTTGCGAGTCCACATATAATGCTGAGGAATCCAAGATGGAGGTATAGGTGACCATTCTCCTCCAATTTGTGTTTCCTTTGAAGTAGAAAGAAAGTATTCAACAACAATTTCATCTACACCTTTACCTGCACTTCCATCACTTAACAAGATAAATCCTTTCGATGCAAATGCCGTATATTCTTTATATGTAACAGTACATATATAAGTAATTGATTTAGCTTCTTCATCCAAAAGTTTGTTTTGAGACACTTTCAAAACACCATTTTCTATGACTTCACCATCTATTAATTCTCCATCAAAACGCTTCCAATTAACTACACACTGATTTAAAGGTATTTGCAATAATCCGTCCTTTACTTCGGGTGTAATAATCAAAGGATTCCATGCTGGAACCAATGTTTTTGATTCTAGATTATAATGTTGATACGATGGTAAATTAGAATCTAGATACACTGTTAACTTTGGTATATCACTTTCATTTGTAATAGTTTCAAAACCGGTATACTTCGTAAATTGTGCTGTTGACAAAACACACCTAAAAGATGCATTTATATGTACGTCATCTTTTGTAAGAGTAACCTCTTTCATTGCCTTGTGTGATATATTCCACAAATAGTCTGCCTCACTATCCTTTGACTTTCTTTCCCAATTAAAAGAAATAGCTGCAATATCATTTGTAATATCTTCATTATTCTTCAACACATTCGCATGAAGCTCTACTTTATCAATAGTTTCATCCAATAACGAACCATCTTTCATCAATAAAAATTGAATTGTGGTCATATCTAACTGTTCTATTTTTTTATCAACTTGAGCAATTGATAAATCAATATAATCATTGGTTTGCTGAATGATTGATTCTTGTTTGGTATCTACTTCTTCTTTTGAATATGTATTCTCGATACGTAACGTATTACTATCTACACTACGTTTTATTTCGTTGAGCAAATTCTCTTTTACTTTCAAATCCAAATCCAAGTCATTCAAATCAGATTTTATACGTTTGATTTCTCCTTGAATTTTCTTAAACGAAGTGCTTAACACTACTTTGTTCAATTGTTGTTGATCAGGATATTCGCTATACTCTACAATCTGATGAACAATTGACAAACCATCGGTTAATAATACAGGTTTATCATACAGTTTAAAATCTAGACATTGGTATTTTTTATTTGTCCTAGATAAATCATAGATATTACATCCCCACGACTGTTTAGGAAATGCCAACTCCTTTAATTGCTCTTTTGCCTTTCGCAACAATTCCTGCGGATCTATAATTTTATCATCTTGCCAATATGCACAAATAATTTCATCATCAATATATTCCTTGCAATCAATGTATTCTAAGCCATGATTAATTCCAGTAAAGTTCACATATTCAATATGCTTATTCCCATTCTCATCTTCAGTTTCAATCTTTTTCCCATAAGCATACAAACGATTCACTTGTACATCATATTCACCTTTATACTCTACGCTATCCAAGTTAAGTTCTTCACTTAAAAATAGACCCCTTTGTTGAATCACTAGTGGATCTATAACCTTAATACGTTTATCCACAATATGGTATTCAAATACAATGCCATATATTTTCTTACATTCCATCAATATGTCATATGCATTTACACCCGTTAACTCAATATCAAGCCTTCCTTTGGCCTCCTCAATATCATCCATTGTCCACCCATCTGGTTTAATTTGTAACAAAACATCTGAAAACAATGCGTTTTCTATTTTAAAAGTGCGATGAATTTCACATTTCCACTCATTTAAATCCAAATCAGCTTGAATTGTTACAATCGATTTCCGTTTATTAATTCTAGTAACATTATATCGATTATCCAAATATTTAAGTTTAGAACGTTCCTTCAATTCACTAAAAGCTTTGTCATTTACAGCCAAATCAAAGGAGAGCGTTTGCTCTCCTTCATAACTATATACAATGTTAAAATTCGTTCGATTTTTTAAAGGAATATACCCTTTCTTACTCTTTACGCTTAACACCATAACCCCTCCTACATAAATACAGGATAGTATTTTATTACCACCCTGCATAGTTCGCTATCTTTTTGTATCGTATGTATCCCTGGAATAAGCTTTGGAAACTTTTGTATTTGAACTTGATCAAATGAAGATAATTCAGGAGTTGTTATATCATAAACAAGCTTATCGATACCATCTATTATCAACGTTTGATCTTTTTTCATATTCGAAATAATCATACCATCTACTTCTACTCGCTGTAGTGCATCTAAAGCATGTAGTTCATAGATGCAGCCACATGCTATGTTTCCTTGTACCATAAAGTTACTATCTTCAACTTCGATTAATGCTTTATGTTTCAAAACTTGAAAGGAATATGTAGCAGTGTATGCGTTTACGCCATCCTGCGATTCACTCTTACCATTTAAAATACAATCGTATATATATCCATCATCTACATCAATAGTACATGGGTTCATAAGTTCAACCGCAAACATACTCATATCTTCTCTACTAGTAAAATCCAAAACCAGTTCACGTACTTGTGGAGAAATTGTGGTCGCATGAACAATGGGAAGATAACTTCCAATCGGCAAGAATGTTTCATTCTCTATTTCCATTGTTTTATCATGGAAGCTACATACATCTGCATGGAAATATGTCTTAAAATCTTTATCATTAATTTTCATATAATCTCCTATCTGGCTGAAAATGCCAATTCCTCACTTATGAATGGTGTCAATTGAACAGCAGTTTCGCGACCATCCATTAATATTCTGTTTTCAATTTTCCCTTGAAGTATACCTTTTATCTCACCAATTTCAACTTTCAAACGACCAGAAGTGTATACCTCTTGTGATAGATTGGATTGAACAACTCCACGCATTTGTAACTGTTGCGAATCTATTGCCATACGTAATTGCTTTGCCATATTGCTAAAGTCAGCTTTGCCTATTCGGGAGAATACATCCGTAATATCCGTTGCGATTTCTTCGCTTTGATCCATTAACTCTGGAGTTTTATCATCTAATCCAACTACAGCTCCCTCCATAACATAATTAAATATTTCTCTTACTTTGCGAGATGGCGATTTTATATCAAATGATTTTCTTAATCGTCCTAAAATACCCTCTGCAATTCCTCCCGCTTTAGAAAATAAATATGGTTCTTTATTCTGCATTTCTTCCATCATAGGATCCATTACATTTTTGAAAGTCTTTCTTGAATCCTCAGGTAAATCCTTCCAACTATTCCTTACTTCTTGTGCAACTCTTCCATATCCACTCTCTGCCTCAGATGCCTGCCTTTCAGCTTCAGCAATCATAGAATCTGTTACAGATTCATCGCCCTCTTTTCTTCTTTTATTTAAATCGTTTAAAATATCTAATTTTTTCAACGCATTTTGTCCAAGTATTTGTAAAGTACTTGTAGCTTCTCTCATTGCAGATTCAGCTGCAGCCTTTTCTTCAGCAGTAGAATTTTCATTCAGCTTTGATGACAAGCTTACTGCAGTATTAACTTTATCAGTTGCATATTGTGAATAGGTAGATAATTCAGATGCAATTTGATTTTTCAAACCCTCCGCTTTTTTCTTTTCCGCCTCCGTCCAGTCAGCTTCTTCCTTAGCATACATTTCAGTTAGTGTTGCTTGTTTATCCGCGATACATGTTCCTAAAAAATTCATATCCTCTAAATTGTTTAGTTGCTTTAATTCTGTAACCTGTTTTTGGTGTTCTGACAGAGTATCTAATTCAGCTTGATTAGAGTCTATCTTCATTTGTGCAGCATCCATTTGTGCCTGCAATTGATTTTGTCTTTCTACATCAGACTCATCAAATTTCATTTTTTGTAAAAGGGCTAAATGCTCTGTTTCCGCTTCAATCTCAGAAGCTAATATTTCCTTCTTACCTTCAACTGATGCATTTTTTGCAGATACACCATCCATTTGTACCTTAGCATAATTCTCTGCATTTCCACTTGCTAATAATGCAGCATTAGTTTCATAGTTCGCCATGTCTTCATAGTAACCTTTTGCAATTTCACTTTGTGTATTATATGCTTCTTCTTTTTTTGTCGTGCTTGTATATAATTCACTCATTTCCTTTGAAATTCTTTGATAATCCTCTTGGCTATATTTATTGGATTTATCATTTCTCATTGCTTCAAATTCTGCTTCTTTTGCTTTCTTTTGCATTCTAAGATCACTTAATTCCATTTGTAGTTTATCAGCTTTCATCTGTGCCTCAGTTGATTCGATTAAAGCTATCTTATATGCAGGTAGTTGTGCCTCCAAAATTGCTTCTGCTTTCATTTTATCAATTTTTCCATCAATACTATCAGAAGATTTATTATATCCTTTTACTACACTATCTTCAATTGTAATCTGTTCTCCTAGTGCTTTATTAAGTGTAGATACGATAAAAGCGGCTCTATCTTCATAGCCCGCTTTTACTTTACCATTTGCATCAGTTAAATTTCCCAATTCTGTATTTAAACTCTGTAAATTTGTGATTTCGCTAAGATTAGCATCTAGCTGTTCTTGTTGTTTTGCCTTTAAACTATTTCTAGACTCTATTTCTTTGTTCATTGCTTCCATTGTTTCATTGTGTTTCTTAGTTTCTTCACTTTGGTAATTTGATAACAATGATATTACTCCAATGATTCCTGTGATTGCTACAGTAGCAATTCCAATTGGTCCAGACATTCCCCCTATCGCACTTATTACTGAATTTGTTGAATCATTCATCATGACCATAACATTTTTGTATAATGTCATGGATGAATTTATTGTAGAAATACTTCCTGCTACCTTTGTACTTATAGATTCAAAGCTTTTATCAACATTTAAAGAATTAAGACTTTCATTCATCTGTCCAACTGCTTCACTGACTGTTTTAACAGCTAACATAAGGGTCTTTTCTAAATCAGATATGCCCATATTTAAATCTTGTAAATTGTTCTCCATATAAATTCCTCCTATAAAAAAAGCCATTGCTGGCTTATATTTTTTGTTAAACAATTCTATTTATTTTGTTCTATTTACCAAATAATCGTTGCTTATATTTATCTTCTTTTCCTGATAGAAATTTTTTTATATCTTCTCTTTTATTATTATCTTCATACATAATTAATAAACGCTCTGCCGCTACTGTTGAAACATTAGATAGTGAAGTAGATATAGATAAAATTTCACCTCCACATTCTTGTATACCACACACTATTTCGCTTAATTCATCATTTTTCCATATCCCCTTGTAACTAGAAAACACATCTTTCATATCAATTACCTCCTTATTTTCACTTTGATTTTCCTCAACACTAACATTGGTGGAAATGTTCTTTACATTTTTATTTCCTTCCTCATCAAATACAATTTGTTCTACCACAATTTATCAAAATTAAATATTTCATTTCTTAATAAATTGTCTATTGAATGAAAATTTCCATTATCCTCATACACTACATTAAATACACATGAATGACAAGCACTGTCACATGGTATTAAAAAAAATGTTTAATGGTCCCCCCTCCATCTGAATCTTTTCAATTGCCTCTGCAATTTTTTAATCCAACATTTCTGAGTATTCATGCTTTTCCGTTGGGTATTTTTTACAGGTTATAGCCTTGACATAAGATCTTATCATTTTCTTTCCTCCTGATTTTATATTCAAATCTTAGCATACTACTTCTAATCTTACAATCAATTTATCTTCTTTACTTAATTGTTTATTTTTAAAGAGTTATACCCATCTTTAGGTTATTGCTAATTCTAAATTTATCTGCCACACTTTTATAAAGCTGATTAAGCGCTATTTTATTCATATCACTTAATTCCATCTGCATTTGATTAGCTTTCATTTTATCGATTTTTTCATTGATACTTTTAGAAGATTTATCATACCCTTTTACTACACTATCTTCAATTGTAATCTGTTCTCCTAATGCTTTATTCAGGTTAGATACAATAAAAGTGGCTCTATCTTCATAGCCCGCTTTTACTTTACCATTTGCATCGGTTAAATTTCCCAATTCTGTATTTAAACTCTGTAGATTTGAGATTTCACTTAAATTTCCTTGTAACTGTTCCTCTTGTTTACTTCTTAAATCATTTCGAGCACTAATTTCATTATTCATTGCTTCCATTGTTTCATTGTGCTTCTTAGTTTCTTCACTTTGGTAGTTCGATAATAACGAAATTACACCTATGATTCCTGTAATTGCTAAAGTAGCAATTCCGATTGGTCCTGTAAGTGCACTAAATATAGAACCTAGATTTTCTGTTATTTTAGTTACATCAAATACATTTGTACCTAAATTAAATAAGACTCCAGCTGCTGAACCAACCATACTACTTACATTATTAACTATTGATCCAGTTGAGTTCATTGAGCTATTAAACTCAGCTATTGTGTTATTGACACTTACCAATGATTCTTTAATAACAGATGTCATTTCAACCATTGCTTGTTCTATTTGATCCGTATTTACACTAATATTTATCGTTTCTAAATTTGACATACATGTCTCCTTTCATAAAAAAAGTCTACTTTTCTAAGCAAACTTTTATAATTTCAATTTTTTAAAATTGAAAATTTCCTTTCGCAGGCAATTATCTATAGCTTGATAATTTCCATTATCCTCATATAACACATAAAACTGGTATCCAATCATATCTGCAGTAGGTATCAATGAGGAATTTACAATGCTCCCTCCTTTGTTTTGTATCATTTCTATGGCGTATGCAATTTTTGAATCAAGTAAATCTGAATACTCAACTTTATAAATTGCAATAGCTTGCATATATATAGCTTTAGTAAAAGATCTTATCATTCTCTTTCCTCCTGATTTTATATTCAAATCTTAGCATACTACTTCTAATCTTACAATCAATTTGTTTTCTTAAGTTTATTGTTTATTTTTAAAGAACTAAACACATCTTTGGGTTATTTCTAATTCTAAATTTCTCCACCATATATATATAAAACTGATTAAGTACTATTTTATTCGTATTACTTAATTCCTTCTGCATTTGATTAGCTTTCATTTTATCGATTTTTTCATTGATACTTTTAGAAGATTTATCATACCCTTTTACAACACCATCTTCAATTGTAATCTGTTCCCCTAGTGCTTTATTCAGGGTTGATACAATAAAAGCGGCTCTATCTTCATAGCCCGCTTTTACTTTGCCATTTGCATCGGTTAAATTTCCCAATTCTGTATTTAAACTCTGTAGATTTGTGATTTCGCTTAAATTTCCTTGTAACTGTTCCTCTTGTTTACTTCTTAAATCATTTCGAGCACTAATTTCATTATTCATTGCTTCCATTGTTTCATTGTGCTTCTTAGTTTCTTCACTTTGGTAGTTCGATAATAACGAAATTACACCTATGATTCCTGTAATTGCTAAAGTAGCAATTCCGATTGGTCCTGTAAGTGCACTAAATATAGAACCAAGATTTTCTGTTATTTTAGTTACTTCAAATGAGGCAGTACCTAAATTAAATAAAACTCCAGCTGCTGAACCAACCACGCTACTTACATTACTTACTGTATTCCCTGTTGAGTTCATTGAGTTATTTAACTCAGCAATTGTATTATTGACATCTATCAATGATTCTTTAATAATAGATGTCATTTCAACCATTGCTTGTTCTATTTGATTCGTATTTACACTAATATTTATCGTTTCTAAATTTGACATACATGTCTTTTTTATAAAAAAAAGTCTACTTTTCTAAGCAAACTTTTACAATTTCAATTTTTTAAAATTGAATATTTCCTTTCGCAAGCAATTATCTATAGCTTGATAATTTCCATTATCCTCATATAACACATAAAACTGGTATTCCGCCGTAGTTGCAGTAGGTATCAATGAAGAATTTACAATGCTTCCTCCTTTGTTTTGTATCATTTCTATGGCGTATGCAATTTTTGAATCAAGTAAATCTGAACACTCAACTTTTAAACTTGCATTATCCTGCAGCCTTATAGCTTTAGTAAAAGATCTTATCATTCTCTTTCCTCCTGATTTTATATTCAAATTTTAGCATACTACTTTTAATCTTACAATCAATCTGTCTTCTTTACTTAATTGTTTATTTTTAAAGAGCTATACCCATCTTTAGGTTATTGCTAATTCTAAATTTATCTACCACACATTTATAAAGCTGATTAAGTGCTATTTTATTCATATCACTTGATTCCATCTGCATTTGATTAGCTTTCATTTTATCGATTTTTTCATTGATACTTTTAGAAGATTTATCATACCCTTTTACTAAACTATCTTCAATTGTAATCTGTTCCCCTAATGCTTTATTAAGTGTAGATACAATAAAAACAGCTCTATCTTCATAGCCCGCTTTCACTTTACCATTTGCATCGGTTATATTCCCCAACTCTGTATTTAAACTCTGTAGATTTGTGATTTCACTTAAATTTCCTTGTAACTGTTCTTCTTGTTTACTTCCTAAATCATTTCGAGCACTAATTTCATTATTCATGGCTTCCATTGTTTCATTGTGTTTCTTAGTTTCTTCACTTTGGTAATTCGATAACAATGATATTACTCCAATGATTCCTGTAGTTGCTAGTGTTGCTATTCCTATAGGGCCGGTAAGTGCAGTAAATATATTGCTTAAACTACTCGTTAGGTTAGCTACTTCAAATACATTAGTACCTGAAGAAAATAAAGCTCCAGCCGCTACGCCAACCATCCCACTAACTGTATCAACTGTGGATTCCGTTGAGTTCGATGATTAACTAAACATAGCAATTGTATTATTGATGTCTAACAATGATTCTTTAATAACAGATGTCATTTCAACCATTGCTTGTTCTATTTGATCCGTATTTACACTAATATTTATCGTTTCTAAATTAGACATACATGTCTCCTTTCATAAAAAAAGTCTACTTAAATTCAAGTAAACCTTTACAGATTTATTTTAATTGATCAAAATTAAATATTTCATTTCTTAATAAATTATCAATCGATTGGAAATTACCATTATCCTCATACATTACATTAAATACACAATGCCGACAAATCATGTCACATGGTATTAAAACGAAATGTTTGATGGTTCCCCCCTCCATCTGAATTTTTTCAATTGCCTCTGCAATTTTTAAATCTAATATCTCTGAGTATTCATGCTTAACCGTTGGATCTTTTTTACAAATTATAGCCTTGACATAAGATCTTATCATTCTTTTTCCTCCTGATTTTATATTCAAATTTTAGCATACTACTTCTAATCTTACAATCAATTTGTCTTCTTTACTTTATTGTTTATCTTTAAATAACTAAACTAATCTTTGTATTATTGATAATTTTAAATTTTTCTACCATACATTTGTAAAACTTATTAAGTACTATTTTATTTTTTCATATCACTAATTCTTCCTCTTATTTTCTAACATAACATTAGCGTATTTTGCATATATCTCAATCTCACAGTTTTTTTCAAATCTCTCTCTTATCTCTATATTAAAATAATAAAATCCTAGAAAATTACATTAAAATGAATCCCAATTCAAAACAATATTGTATAATTCTAAAGATTAATCAAAAGGAATATATTTATTAAAATCAAAAACTACATCTCTTAAATACGAATTGATTTCTTCAAAACGCCCGTTATCTTCATACATTACAAAAAAATCAAATTTTAAATCTGAATCACTTATTGGAATACAATTTTGGATAACTCCTCCTCTTTCTTGAATGTACTGCAAAGCTTCATTGATTTTATCATTTCTGAAGTTACTACCTGTTTTTTTATATCTGATTTTTCAAAATAAGCTACTACTCTATAAACTCTAACCATATAATACCCTCCTATTTAACTCTATGATAACATATTAGATACCCTGTTCAATTATATGTATTTATAGCTATGATATCAAATAACCAGACTTTGTAATTTCATACTATCTATCATCATTATTTGAAGTTTGGAAATCGTATTACGGTCAATTTAAATATTTCTTTGAGAAACACATCATCATATGATCATGATGCTTTATCATTCCTTCATTTCATTAGGAAGAATCATACCGTTTGCTAAAATAGCTCCGAAGTTGTTTGCTTTATTCTTTTCATTTTGAGTATTCTTTAAACGATAAATACTCTTCATATCTGCATAGAATTGCTTCTGCTCTTTACTCATATTAGAATTAATATGAATACTTCGATACATCATCACTTTCTTGATTTTCGCTTCATCTGGTAATTCGTTAAATAACTGTTTGAATTTCCACCAATGTAAGTATTCAATTTCATTAAGGTCGATTTGATAATAAAGTAAAAAAGCAGTGTAGATCATATATTGATCCTGCTCATATGAAAAGATTTGTTCATTTGAGCCACTGCTTTTTTTGTTTTCATTGTTTTTAAATGATTCGCCACAATTATAGAACCATAGCACTTGTTCCATTGCCTTCATAATATCCTGTGGATAGATAGGATAATATAAAGCTAAGGATTGTACGATTTTATCCATATCGCTTAATGACGATTGTAGCATCATCATTTCAAATTGTATACCAATACGAAAATCTGTATGGATTACATAATCAACCTCTTGAATACTTACCTTATCAGGAAACCTGTTCAGTAAGATGTTCATGATCTACCTCTGGAAGCGCAACTATTTTCTTTTTTGTAAATTCTGTTATTTCTTGAAAAAGAAATGTGATTAATTTCTGATTCTCCTCAAAATCAATGGTACGTCCATCAAAAATCTTGTCATAGGAACCCTTTCCTAGAATGTAGTTTACGCTCTCTCTAACTAAATCACAACTTTTGTACACTACATCGGCGACCTCTTCTTTTGACATATTACCTTTTTTGATTCGTTTTACTAGAAACTCTTGTCCTTTTACAAACTTTTCACTCGCTTTTTTCACGCTTAATGACATTGGATTGAATGTGAAATTCTTTCCGTTAATTTCCAGTTTCAATAATTCCGGTTTATCTTGTTTCTCAAATACAAATTTTCTCATAATATACTCTCCTTTTCTTAGATTTTTGTGAATGTTTTTGTAGTTGGATTGAACTCTCCTTTTTCAGAATCTCCCTTGTATAAAAGAGCTCCTGCAAGTCCGACTGCTTCTCCTCCAACACCTGAACCACTATTGTCCACTTTAATAGCAATATGTTGGCGGTATGCTAACATAGTTCCTTCAGTAGATCCATTTACCCAAGTGTAGACATTGATAATATCCGTTTCACAAGCAACACCTACTTTACGTTCACGACCGATATTCGCAATATAGGTAGCAACTGGATCTCCTTTATCTAATTCAGCTGCGAATGTAAATGTTGGTGCATAGCCGATGACACTTGATGTACCTGTTTTTTGATGAATATAATGAGAATCTTTAGTAACTGGATTCAACGCTTCTGTTAAATCTGTAAATCCTGCACCAATAAGACTCCATACTGGTGTTTCGACGGTACCAGTATTCATATAAGACAATAACTCCTCACGTGTTGCAATTCCTGCTGCTTGAGGCTGTGCCTCTGCTTTTACAATTAAATCTTCGCTCATGTTGTTTTCCTCCTAATGTACTTTTGACATTTTTTTAAAATCAACAGTGAAGATTGCGATATAGTCTTCACTGCCATCCTGATTAACTTTTTCTAATACGGGGTGTTCATGCATCATCATATTTTGATAAACTGTGTTATTAGGGAATATGGGATAGACACTTGATTGCTCAAGGAATAAATTGATGTCTTCTACTAAACGATACGCAGATGATGCATCCTCATTTGCGTCGATGCGAATAGCAACACCAAACAACATTTCTCCAGTATATTCTCCTAAAATATTTTGATGTTTCTTATGTATCTCTTTTACACCTCGAATACATACAGATGGTAGACTATCTTGAAATCGTTCCAATTTGGCTGGGTTATCAATGAAAACATTTTGATTTAGATAATCCTTTATAGTTTCAAGCATAGTTCGTTCTTCTGTTCCTTCTTTTTCATTGCTCATGTTCAGTCCTCCGATGAAAGAATATTGCATATACGATTATGATGGTTCTGTTCATGTTTATACATGGGATTTTGAATATTTTTTATATTCCTCTGGGTTAAAACTCATCATTAGTTCATACGCTTTTAAACGTTGTTCTAATATGGATATTCGCATATGCATCTCCATACATGTTTGATCCTTATATTGAAGTTCATCTTTTGTTGTCTTCAACTTGTTATTAAGTGCTAAGTATTTTTGTATTGAGACATAGCCACCTTCACTTAAATTCACAACATTCAATTTTTCTGATTTTGATACACGTTTGTTATAATGTATTACTTCCTCTTCTAATTGAGTAAGTGTTAAAACTCTATTTTGGTAAATTTCTTTTAAAAATGCAAACATGGGATATCCTTTCTGTATATTATTTCTATACCTAGATGACAGTTTATATCTTCTGACAAAGAGGATAATTACATCGATTTTTTTGAAAAGTACTTTCATGAGAAGTACGGAGGTATTTCCCCTAACTTCTACACTATCAGTTTATCTTATTTTTCAATGTACTGAGTGCAATCTCAAACAATCTTACGAATGATAGTATCAACATGGTATTTTAAATTGCGTTCGCTCATAAACATCTTCATTGACATTTTTGCATAAGATTGTTTATGTACATAAATATCTAGCAATAGCCTCCGATCATTATCACTTTCGATACACTCAAGTCGATTCCCAATATGTACTATAAGTTGTTCATACAAAAACAGTTCTCTCTTTAATCCATCCTCTTTCTCCATCAATTCAATGTAATTAAACTTTCCTTTTCCCAGTTCAAAATTATATCGATTAGACTTTGCTTCGTGCATACTTCGATCTAATTCCAATAACTTATCAGATACCTCACTACGTTTCAATTTGTAATAATTCAGTGATTTTAAATCTCTTTTGAATTGTTCAACAGCTTCTTTTTTTCTTAGCATACATTTTCCTCCATATATCTCTAAGTTGCAATTTTGTCAACGCAAAAAGCATAAACTACATATGCTTAAGGAAGACAAAATTATATAAGATGATAGTTTTACCAGCAATCATCTCCCCATACTCATCTTACGGTCGAGTAATTCTTTTGTCAATCATAAAGTTGCCAAATATACAATATATGTATATTACGTTGCATTCCTGCAACATGCATGCTAAAATAATAGTAAATAAGGAGGGTGTACATGAGTGATGTTAATTTTGGAAAACTCTTCAATGAACTTTGTGATTCATCAGGTAAAACGAATGCAGATATTGCTAGAGGTTTAGGCGTAGATAAAGCCACAGTCGGAAGATGGCGTTCAGGTGAACGTATGCCAAAACTCTCTGCTTTACCTGATATAGCTGATTACTTTAATGTTGATATTCACATGTTTTCAAAAAGTAAATCATCGGAAAATCCCTCTTATACATTTGATAATGCACAAGATGCAGCCTTATTCATATTGAAGAATCCTGTCATGATGAATTATGGAGGTTATAGCATCGATCGAATGAGTGATGAGGAATTGTTAGAGACTGCACAGCAAATTGCAGACTATATGGCATTTGTTGTGCATCAAAAATTGAAAGATAAATAAATTTTATTATTACATCTATCATGTCACAATATGAGATATAATAAATATATACATATTGGAGGTTCTTATGACATTAGATAAAGTATTGAATGTCTATCGACAAATGGAAAATAGGGGTGATGTGTATCAGTTTTTAAAAGACGAGAATATTGATTTGTTGTATCAAGATATGAAAGAACCTAGTAAGTTATTTATGTTTCAGATGCATGCTTTAATCCTGATTAGGAACGGACTTGAACAAGAAGAATATTATATATTACATGAGCTTGGTCATTATCTGATGCATAAAGATATTGTTGGTAGTGCCTATGGGTATGGAAGAGCTGAACTTGAGGCAAATATGTTTGCTTGCATTTATCTTCTACAAGGTAATCTACTTAATGAAAATAGTAGAAGTTCTTTACTGGCTAAAGGAGTACCGCCAAAGGACATCACGATATTTATGGATTCTTTATATCAATACGTATTAATTCATCATGAAGATGATCTTCAAAACATTAAAATGCGAAAAGCATGGAGGGAAAAATGAAAAAGTTATTAACAGCGTGTTTGTGTGCAACTATGTTGCTAGGAGTCGTTGGTTGCGGTGGTAGTGATAAAGAAGAATCTGCCAAGAAAGAATATGTTGCAGAAGCAGATATTAAAAAAGTATATTCAGCACCTGAAGATTATAAAGGAAAATATATCAAGCTAACTGGGCTAATGCTTGGTGGAGTAGAAGAAAGTGAAGATGGCTTTGCTTTCCAAATGTGGCAAGACACTGAAAATTATAAAAACAATACTGTCGTTTATTTAAAAGAAGACCCTAAATTATCAGATAAAGATTATGTTATACTAGAAGGTAAAATTCTAGGAGAATTTGAAGGTGAAAATGCATTTGGATCAGCAGTAACTGCACCTGCAATTCAAGCAGTTTCTGTAAAAAAAGGAGATTATAAATCAGTTATAGCACCAACATTAAAAGAGGTCGCTTTAGAAAATGTATCCTCTACTCAAAACGATGTTACTATCAGTATTAGCAAAGTTGAGTTTGCAAAGAATGAGACAAGAGTTTATATGAAAATTGTAAATAATTCTGGTGCTCAATTTAATTTCTATTCCTTCAACACAAACGCTATCCAAGGTACAAAACAATATGAACATGAACTTAATTTCAAAGCGGATTATCCAGAAATACAATCCGATATTCGCTCTGGAGTTACAGAAGAAGGAGTCTTAGTTTACCCAGTAATGGAACAAACTGATTTCAAAGTTATCGCAAGTGGTTCTAGTGATAATTACGATTTAGACTTCACTGATTTTGAATTCAATGTTACAGTAAAATAACATAGAGGCATTACTTCTTCATGGAGTAATGCTTTTATATTCCTCCGCCACGCTTGTAGAGCATCCTTGGATTCTCATCCTTTCCCCGCATTATACGCAAAGGACAGAAAAAAACCTGTCATTTGACAGGTTGTTTTGTAAATGGTGGTTCCACCAGGAATTGAACCAGGGACACAAGGATTTTCAGTCCTTTGCTCTACCAACTGAGCTATGGAACCATTTGGTTGCGGGGGAAGGATTTGAACCAACGACCTCCGGGTTATGAGCCCGACGAGCTACCAGACTGCTCTACCCCGCGATGTTTGAGAAATTCGATTTTTTTTAAAGAATGGCGGAGGAACTGGGATTCGAACCCAGGCGCCAGTTTCCCGACCTACCGGTTTTCAAGACCGGACCCTTCAACCACTTGGGTATTCCTCCATATTGATTCATAAATGGTGGACCCTGTAGGACTCGAACCTACGACCCACCGGTTATGAGCCGGATGCTCTAACCAACTGAGCTAAGGGTCCAACTTGCGCAAAATTGGTGGCGGGGGCGAGACTCGAACTCGCGACCTTCCGGGTATGAACCGGATGCTCTAGCCAACTAAGCTACCCAGCCGAATGTAAATTTTTTAAATAATAATGGTCGGGATGACAGGATTTGAACCTGCGACCCCTTGATCCCAAATCAAGTGCACTACCAAGCTGTGCTACATCCCGATTTATTATTTCCATGAAACTATAATATGGCGCGCCCAGTAGGAATCGAACCCGCAACCTTTTGATCCGTAGTCAAACGCTCTATCCAGTTGAGCTATGGGCGCATTTACATGCGTTGCACGTTTCATCAGTGCCTTAATATAATACCAAATAATTGTATCTTATGCAAGCCTTTTTTTCTATTTTTTTTAAATAACTTTAATCTTCTTGTTTTTGCTTTATTTCTGCCCTAAAAAGAGCCAGAGAGACAGGAACGCTACATGCGTTCCTGTGCTGTCTGTCGGTCTTTATTTGTCTTAATAACCTTCTGACGTGAGAATTCTTCTCTCTCCTTTTCTTCTAATGCATCGGTAATAAACTTAATGTTGTGTTCAAAATCAGGAATTACGATATTCTTTAAGGCATTTGCACGTTTCTGTGCTTTTCGTATAGCATTTGCCAAACGATACACACTATTCTCTACTTCAGCCAAAATAATTGTCATTTCCTTTACCTTGTAAAAACAACGATACGCATAGTCAAGCTTTGAATTTGCATGTTCTAAACCATACGTTAGTTTTAGTTCTGGTTTATCATAATGAAGTTTTGGTATTTCTACTCCCATAACACTACGATAGCTAATATGAACCCCTGTATCAATAGGAACAGCCTCAACTAAATCACTTACTACTCCTAAGGACATATTTGCCTGTTGTAAGGCATAATACGCTCTTTCATAAGTATGTGTTATTTCATCACGAAGTAATTTAACATCATCTAATAAGCTCATCATTTCGCGTGTTAAGATGTTGCGTTTACGATCCATCAACTCATATCCCATACGGGCTAAATCATTGGACTTCTTTGTCGCAATTAAATTCCCCTTTGTAGGAAACACTTGTTTGTTAGCCATACTTATTTACCTTCTAGGGATAATTCTTTGATAATTGGTCCTGTTTTTAATTGAAAGCGTTCAACTGCTTTTTCATGATCATAGTAAATATTCAACACTTCATCATCCACACGGTCCAACTCACCCTTTGGTAGTACGGATAATAAGTTCCATCCTAAATCCAATGTCTCTTCAATACTTCTATTCACATCCATACCTTGATTTAGGTAATGTTGTTCAAATAAAGATCCAAAAGACATGTATTTCTTATCGATATCACTTAATTCATCTTCCCCAATAACAGAAGCTAAACTTCTTGCGTCTTGCACTTTCGCATAAGCCGCAAACAACTGGTTGGATACATCGTTGTGATCTTTTCTTGTATACCCTTCCCCAATTCCATCTTTCATCAAACGTGATAAGGAAGGAAGAATACCAACTGGAGGATACACCCCCATTTGATTTAAATTACGATCCAATACAATCTGTCCTTCTGTAATATATCCAGTTAAGTCAGGAATTGGATGTGTAATATCATCATTGGGCATCGTTAAGATAGGAATCTGTGTAACGGAACCCTGTGCACTCTTAATAATTCCTGCTCTTTCGTACAAAGAAGCCAAGTCAGAGTACAAATATCCTGGATATCCTTTACGTCCTGGAATCTCTCCCTTACTACTAGAGAACTCACGAAGAGCCTCACAATAGGAAGTAATATCGGTTAAAATAACCAATACGTGCATATCATGTTCATATGCTAGATATTCTGCTGCAGTAAGTGCACAACGTGGTGTTAATGTACGTTCGATAATTGGGTCATTGGAAAGATTTACAAACATCACAACCTTTTCCATAACACCTGCTTCTTCAAAAGAACGCTTGAAGTAATCCGCAACGTCATTTTTAACACCCATAGCCGCAAATACAATACAGAAGTTCTTACCATCTCCATCAGAGATTTTTGCTTGTTTTACAAGTTGTACAGCCAATTCGTTATGAGGCATCCCACTACCAGAGAAAATTGGAAGTTTCTGTCCACGAATCAACGTAGTTAAGGCATCAATACTAGATACCCCAGTATTGATATAGTTTCTTGGATATACACGAGAAACAGGATTCAATGGTTGCCCATTGATATCCGCACTCTTTTCTGCATAAATTTGTCCCAATCCATCGATTGGTTTTCCGCTACCATTAAAGGTACGTCCTAACAATTCTTTGGATAAAGGAAGTTCCATTGGTTTCCCAGTGAATTTTGTTTTCGTATTTTTTAATGAAATACCATTGGTACCTTCAAACACCTGAATGGCAGCTTTATTTCCTTCAAGCTGTACAACTCTACCTAAGCGAGTTGTCCCATCACCGCATTTGATTTCCACCATTTCTTCATAGCTAGCGTTTTCGACGTTATCAAGAAATACTAGAGGTCCATTGATTTCACTCAATCCTAAATATTGAAGACTCATATGTCTACCTCCTTATTCTATCCTGTTAACGGCTTCATCAATTATTGCATAATACGTATCTAGTATTTCTACATGATCGTTTGGCACATCATATTTCATCTTAGTAATTTTATCGAACAATCCCAATTGACTTACTTGGCTCAAAGGTTTCCCCTGTGCCACTAATTCTTTACAACGTTTGTATAGATATAAGATAACATCCATCATCTTCAGTTGTTTATCAAGTGGAACATACGTATCTTCCGCATGGAAAGCATTTTGTTGAAGATATCCAACACGAATGACTTTACTCACTTCAATGACCAATTTTTGATCTTCAGGAAGTACATCACTACCAATCAGTTTTACAATCTCCATTAATTTTGCTTCTTCTGCTAAAAGACTCATAATTTCTTGACGATTACGAAGGAATCGCATATCGACATTCTTGTTGTACCATTTTGTTAAATCCGTAACATATTCTGAATAACTCTCTGTCCAGTTAATCGCGAAGTAATGTCTTGCATACGCAAGAGATTTATCCAACGCCCAAAAACAACGTACGAAACGTTTTGTGTTTTGTGTTACTGGTTCGGAGAAGTCAGATCCCTGTGGCGATACCGCCCCAATGATCGTTACAGATCCAATTTGATCATTTAATGTTTTCATATATCCCGCACGTTCATAGAACTGTGAAATACGAGAAGGCAAATATGCTGGGAACCCTTCTTCCGCTGGCATTTCTTCTAGTCGTCCACTAATTTCACGAAGTGCTTCTGCCCAACGTGAAGTAGAGTCCGCCATAATAGCTACGTTATATCCCATATCACGATAATATTCCGCAAGTGTAAGCCCAGTATAGATACTAGCTTCACGTGCCGCAACTGGCATATTTGAGGTATTGGCAATCAATACCGTACGATCTGTTAAAGGACGATTAGATTTCGGGTCAATCAGTTCTGAAAATTCTTCAAGAACTTGTGTCATCTCATTCCCACGTTCACCACAACCTACGTATACGATAATATCCGCATCACACCATTTCGCTAACTGGTGCTGTGTCATTGTTTTTCCAGTACCAAATCCTCCTGGAATTGCGGCAGTACCTCCCTTTGCGATTGGAAATAGTGTATCGAAGATACGCTGTCCAGTAATCAAAGGTACACTAATTGGTAAACGTTGTGCAACTGGACGTGCCTGTTTGATTGGCCACTTTTGTGTTAGCGTCAATTCATGCACTTCCTCATTGGCATCTTTTACTTTTATAATGCATTGGTTGATATTGTATGTTCCATCTTTTACAACTTCCACTACAACACCTGTTAGCGTTGGTGGAATCATACAACGATGTTCAATCAAATCTGTTTCTGGAAGTGTCGCAAAGATCTGCCCTGGAATCACTTCATCCCCAAGGGATACTTTAACACTCACATTCCATAATACTTCTTCATCTAAAGGCGCAACATCACTTCCGGTCGCAATAAATGCTCCAGAGTGTTTTGCAATTTCTTTTAATGGACGTTCAATTCCATCAAATATATTTCTTAATATTCCTGGCCCTAATGTTACAGAAATCGGTTTCCCTGTAGGTTCTACAGGTTCTCCTGGTTTCAATCCTGTCGTAGATTCATATACCTGAATGGTAGTTGCCTCTTTACTAATGGAAATTACTTCCCCCATCAGTCTTTGTTTTCCAACGAACACTTTCTCTAACATCGAAAAGTCTACTGCATGTTTGACTTTCACAACCGGACCATTAATGGAATAGATTACATTTTCACTCACATTATCACCTCTTGTCATGTGTTCTTATAGAACCACATGCTTTGTTGTTATTTAATAAATAATCCGGAGTTCGTATAGAACCACTCGCTTTGTTCATCGATACCAGTATCAAATGTCTCATCCACAACGATGCCTTTTTCCATACATTCCATACGTAAGCCACCAATGGTGATGGTAGGATCTACTTCCCCACTACATTTTCCATATGCCTTACAAATGTCACTTAGAAATTTTTCATCCGTTTTGGATACATAGAAGACAACTTCTCCATAGCCTTTATCAGCCAAATCTTTTGTCTTTTTGATCAGATAGTCTTTGTATTTTTCATTCTGCGTAAATGCTTTTACTTTCGCAACTGCCTCTTCAAATACTTGATCGGCTAACTCACGGCGTTTTGCCATGAGTAGTCGATTGGTCTCTTCATGAAGTTTGCTTAAAGCAATCGCATGATCACTTAGCATTTCTTTCAACAGTTGTTCACGTTCCATACCCGCTTCATGTTGTGCTTCACTTTCCATTCCTTGAATAGAACGTTCACGCACTTCTTCAATTTCATTTTCTATCTGTTTGATTTCGATGTTGCTAACCCGGTCAATTTCATCCTTAAAATAATCTTCAAGTTTTATTTTTTCATCTAGCATCGCAAACACCTCATAGTTTCACGCCAATTGCTTCAGATACATAACGGTCAATGGTTTCTCCTATTTTAGCAGAACCATGACGATCTGGTATCTCTACAATCAGTGGCTTTTTCTGTTTTAGTTTTAATTCTGAGATAACATCTGGACAAGTTTCAATCAACTTTGTAGTAATCAAAACAATGCCAACATCTTCCATATGCATAGCCTTTTCGAGTGCTTCTAGTACTTCGTGGCGTTCATGAACGACCACCCCTTCAATACCCGCAAGACGCATCCCCATTTTTGTATCAATGTTATCACTCAGCAGGAAAAATTTCATAAGAAATCTCCTTTCTTTCTTTTTATAATTTCATCAATACGATAATAATAGAAATCAATAGACCATAGATAGCAACACCTTCACCCATGGCAACGAAAATCATAGACTTACCAAAGTTTTTCTCATTTTCAGAGAATGCACCAATTGCTGCAGGAGCAGCAGCCGCAACGGCAATACCTGCACCCAAAGCTGATAAGCCAGTAGCTAAAGCCGCAGCGATATAACCAAGACCAGCACCTAATGAAATTTCAGTTCCAACATCACTTGCCGCATATGCTTTTTGAGCAGTAAACAATACAGTTCCTAATACAATCGCAAAGAAGAAACAAACATGTGTAATCATACGACGTTTCGCAACACTTACGCTCTTCTTTCCTCTAAAGACATTCACTAATGGTAATGAAATTAATACAATAAGCACCATTGGCAATAATATTTCAAATACGTTTAACATAAATTTCCTCCTCAATCTTTCATTGCACTAAAGGCAATTCCTCTTCCCTCGAAATAGCGAGAGAACATTTCATAGAATTCAAGACGCAATACCTGAATTCCTACAATCAAACCTTCCAAACACATAACAAATATATTTCCAAAGATGGCTACTATAATACCGGCATTGCCTGCCATACTCATCAACAGAGTAACTGCCATCATCATTCCTGCATGGGACAATACAAAGCCTCCAACACGCAAATAAGAAATAGAATTGGTAATGTAAGAAAGACAAATTTCAAATAATTCAAAGAAACTTTCGGTAAAGTATGCTCCAAATCCATTTGGGAACATCTCTCCATGTGCCATTTTATGAATCAATCCTTCTTTTAAGAAGATCAATAAAAGTGGCAATAGAATAAGCACAATTAGATAGATTGGATTGGACAATGTCGCAATTCCAAAGGCAACTTGTACGCCTCCACCAATCACTAGAGATGCATAGAATACAAATCCTGCAACTCCATTGTGTGAAAACCACATTTCTCCAATATGCCCATTCTTTTTCTGTAAATAAATATTCATACACATACTGATTAACATAAGACAAGCACCAAGACAAATGGATAATATCAATAAGATTGGAATAAACTCACTTGTCATAATTTCAATCGGTTTCTCATGCATACCAAATACAGTTTGATATAATGGATTTAATAATGTTTCATTTCCAAATACAGAACCAAATATTGTCCCAAAGATACAAGACATAATACCGATTCGCATTCCAATTTCTCCAAGTTTCATATGTTTCCACTTATAGAATAAATACCCTATAAGAATGAGCACCGCTCCTTGACCCAAATCTCCAAACATAATTCCAAATAATAAGGAATACGTAAATGCTACAAAGGGAGTAGGATCAAACGCTTCGTACTCAGGAACACCATACATTTCTACAAACATCGAGAAGGGCCTGGCAAACCACCCATTCTTGATTTTTGTTGGAGGCGAAAGACGCTTGTCACTATGGGCAGGTCGTACTTCGATATCCACCTCCTTCAAATCAAAGAATGTTTCCTTCAATTTCATCACATCTTCTTCAGCCACAAAACCAGTAATAGAGAATCGTTCTCCAAGTCCTACTACATATTTTCTAGCTTCAAAGGTGTGGTTTATAAATTCCAGTTCCGCTTTGATATCTGTAAAATTGTCAAAGCATTCTTGTTTTAATTGTTCAATTACTTCATTTACATGTTGAAGCTGTTTGTAGTCGTTATCAATTTCTTCTTGTAGATTATCTTTGGCAGAGCCTGGAGTTCCATGAACGAATTCTGGAATACGGATTCTTTCAAAGTATAGTGAAGAGAAGATATTATCCACATCGCCCTCATATTTTGAAGTCGTGATGTATAAGCACCAGCTGTACGTATCATCACTGTTAAAAGATTTAAATACAAATGGACGATTGCGATAGTATTGTAGTTTTTCTACACTATCTAAAGGTAAACGTCCAAAACGAATTTTAATATATTTGCATTCAAACAAATCATCTAAATTCAAATCAATACTTTCTATATTTTGCACTTGTGTAAGTGCATCCTTGTTTTCCTGAATGACTGTTTCTAATTCTTTACGAACTTCAGCCCCCTGTAAATATCGATCATGTATCTTATCGATATAGGCTTTTATAGCATTCAAGTCATAATCACGGTTTCTAACATCTTTGGCTGGCACATCCAAATTCATATCATTTGCGACTTCACTAAAATGGCTTAAAACTTCTGTAATTGGATTTTCATCATTCATTGTTGTTAAACCATGCACACTGTCTACAAACTTACTGGCAGGTTCTGGATGAAAACAATCCAAAGCAACGAAACGCAATAATACATCATCAAGATATTCGTTGTCCCCAGTGATGTTAATCAATTTCATTTTTGAAATTGCCATGAACATTCTCCTTTCTAAACTAGTAAATCAGTTCTTTTTGAATATCTTCTGCCGCAACCTGATAACGTACACCTTCTATAATATTGATGATGTTTTCAAGTTCTTGTTCCAGCAGTGTCACATAGCTATTGAAAACCAATGGCGCTGACTGTGAATAACAGAAGTTATTTTTTGCTATTGAGAACATGATTTTATTTGTATAATGTTCGATATATTCATCTTCTTTAAGGGAAGTTTCGATATGGTACTTTCCATGTTGTAAACGTTTCAGTACCTCTTCCGCACTCTTTTGTGCTATCAATTCTTCCATGTTAGAATATGCATTATATCCTTCTACAAATAATAATGATTCTCGAATCACATCTTCTCTTGCATTGAAATACTTCTTCAAACGATAAATTTTCGTAAGATTAGAAAGATCTAGCTCAATTGCAAAGAATTCTTTCATATTCTTTTTATGTTTCCCCTTCATCTTATGTTCGATTGTATCAAACACATAGGTGTAATAGAGTTTGTGAAGTTGTGTTTCAATAGCCGTATAATCGATGTTATCTTCTTTCCCTTTCGCTACACGATATGGTAACAATGCTTCATAATATTCCGTCTTCTTAACGACATCCAATAGTTCATCATAGCTACGAACATTTCCCAGTCCTAACAATGAAAATCTAGTGTACTCCTTAAGGAAGAGTGGAAGTTCTGCAATTGCGTCTTCATAATTTTGCGAAATAAGAACGCGTATGCGTGATAGAAGCAGTTCAATCTCAATCTGTTCTAAATGAAAACGATAAATTGCCTGCTGCGAAGAATCCGCATAACGATATAGCTTTAGAGTTTTCCAGAACATATCTCTACGTAAGATATCTTCCAACTGACCGCGGTGTATATTGTTTTCACGCACATCTTTTAGTGCACTCGCAAAATAGGTTTCATTCTTCAAATACCCTGCGATTTCAGAAACACTACGTTTACGAAGCAGTTCATCATACTGGTCCTTACGCAAAGCTCCTCCATGCATGGCTTTTGCTTTCGCAACAATGACACCCGATGCTTTACTCATGTATGCATCACCTCCTCAAACACTTGACGTGATCAAAGGCCTAAGCAACGATCAAAGATTTCCTTGACCCATACTTCTTTGTGGTCTTCATAATGCTTTGTCAAGTTTGCGATAGCTTCTTCATAATTCTTTTTCTCTTCTTGTTGTTGAGAACTCAATTCCTGATCCAGATCCGCTCGCTTCTTTTCATACAGTGCTTTGCTTTCTTCCTGATACTTTGCTTTGATATCCTCTTTTTGTTTTTGTATCAGATTCTGGATGTCGCGACTCTCTTGTTGTTTCTTGTCAACACGATGTCTTGCCTCTTTATCAGCATCAACGATTTCTCTAATGATTTCTTCCAAAAACGATACCTCCTTTTTATCATTATACCACTTCATAGTTTGATTGTTTATCAAAACTATTCTACAAGTATAAACCTTTTCATTTCCACTTGCAAGTTGCTTTTTCACAAAATTTTTTCTTTTTTTACAATGCATTATATTTGTCTAATTCGTATCATCTCTATCTACGTATACGCCTTTATATATCGCTTCATTCTATATTTTTGTAAAACATTTCCAACGTAAACAAAACATTAAAAAGAGACATTATAATGACACATTTTGCAAACTTGTTTACAAATTTCAAACAATGAAAAATGACAGTGTGAACCCCACTGTCATCTCGTTTCATATTGTGCTACAAATCGCTTTTGCATGTCCTCATCTTGAAGCGTAAAAATACGATTGTTTAAATATCCTAATGTACTTTCTTCTCCACAATGAAATTCTACTTTATATGCACATAACTCCTGATATGTTTTCTTTCCATCCTGATTTGCACCATACTTTACATCACCCACCAAAGGATGATGAAGATGTGCCATCATCGCTCGTATTTGATGACTTTTACCACTCAAGAGTTCCACCTCTAACAAAGAATAGTGTTTCCCTCTCTTCAACACACGATAGATACTTTCCATTTCTTTATACCCCTCACATGGAGACGTACGAATATCTGCCTTATTTCCTTCCATCTTTTTATGATACAACAACACACGTTCTTCCCTATTTTCTACAACACCTTCTACAATGCATATATACTTCTTTGTAATACGACGTTCCTTAATTAACATATTTACTTCACGCAACGCCATCGCACTCTTAGCCGCAATCACAACTCCTCTTGTATTACGATCAATACGGTGACATAATGCCGGCGTAAAACTTAATTCCATCTTAGGATCATATTCTTTTTTATCATATAGATAATGCAAGATACGATCTGCAAGATTATCTTGTACGCCTACTTCATCACGATGTGCCAACAAACCCTTTTCTTTATCCACAATTAACACATGCTCATCTTCATAAATAACATTTATTTTCGCAGGCACTTGTAAAAACTCCAAAGTGTTTGTATCTTCAAAGAACTCTTCCGCAATGTAACACTGCATCGTATCCCCCACAAGAAGTCGCTGTGAGATAACACATCGTTTATTATTCACTTTGATTTTCTTATTTCTTATATATTTATACATCAGACTTTTTGGCATCGTCTTCATGCTCTTTTGTATGAACTTATCTACTCTTTGATCACTATCATTTTCCTTAATCACAAACTCTCGCAAGACACATCCCTCTTTTCATTTCTTAATTATACCTTACTATTTCTTATTTTGCGTTGTATATTTGCAAAAAAACAAATAAAATAGACATACAGAGAAAAAGGAGGGGTATTATGTATTCATGTAAAATGTCCGTACGTTCCCTTGTGGAATACTTGTACCAATCTGGCGATTTAATATCCTCCTCATCTTCTATTGAACGTGCAAACTTAGGTAGTCGCATTCATCGAGAATTACAATCTAGTGCTCAAGGCAATTACGAAAGTGAAGTATATCTCAAACATAGCACAGAATATGAAGGGATTACCTTTGAAATTGAAGGAAGAGCCGATGGTATCCTTACACAAGAAGATGGCGTTATCATTGAAGAGATTAAAACCACTGCCATCCCTTATGATGATATCCAAGACACCCATTTTGTACATTTTGCCCAAGCCTATTGTTATGGTTATTTTTATATGTTCGATCATCAACTTCCAACCATTACCATCCGCTTAACCTATTACCAAATCGAAACCCATCAAATAAAGAATTTCGATCAATCAAAAACCTTTGAGGAATTAAAAACATTCTATTATGATACCTTAAAAGCCTACCTAAAATGGGCGAACTTATCCAAAGATATCCAAAAGAAGAGTGAGACCTCTTTAAAAGCCATGGAATTCCCTTTCCCACAATATCGAAAAGGACAAAGAGACTTTGCAATCGCCGTATATAAAACAATCTTAGATAAAGATATCTTGTTTGCTCAAGCACCTACCGGTATTGGGAAAACCATATCTACCCTGTTTCCATCCCTCAAAGCGATTGGAGAAGGAAAAGCCGAGAAGATTTTTTATGTATGTGCTAAAAATATCACTGCAAATGTCGCCTATGATACGATACAAATGCTCTATCAAAATCAAATCCGTTTCAAAACGGTTGGTATTTGTGCAAAAGACAAAATTTGTCTTTTGGAAGAGCGCAACTGTGACCCTACTGTATGTCCTTATGCAAAAGGATATTATGATCGATGCAATGATGCTTTATATGAAGTATTAACAAGTCTTGACTTCATTGTCAAAGATACCATCATTCCCATTGCTATCCGCCATCGTGTATGCCCTTTTGAATTAAGTTTAGATGCTTCCTTACATGCAGATGTCATCGTTGGAGATTACAATTATATCTTCGATCCTCGCGTATATTTAAAACGCTTCTTCATGGAAAAAGGAAACTACATTTTCTTAGTAGATGAAGCCCACAATTTAGTTGATCGTGCTAGAGAAATGTACAGTGCTGAACTTTTAAAATCAGATTTTTTACACATAAAAGCTCTCATCTCAAAAGATCGCAAAGTATTACAAAGTGCTATCTCCAAAGTAAACAAGGAACTTCTTCGTTTACGTCAACTTTGCGAGTCTCAACAACAAGACTTTCTAACACAAAAAGAACCCATTTTGATCATTCGACAATACCTTGTAAGTTTTATCGAACATATGGACGCATACTTACAAAGCGAACATAATGAAGAACACGATGAAGCTTTAAAAGATGTTTATTTTAAGGCTATCAACTTCAATAAAATCGCAGATTTTTATGATGAACATTTTGTAACGTGTCTACTGAAAAATGGAAATGATCTGTTATTACGTCAGTATTGTATGAATCCTCGCAATCCTCTTGTTGAAATCTTGCGCAAAGGAAGATCTACAATCTTCTTTTCAGCCACCTTATCCCCCATCGACTACTATCTAGATTTACTAGGTGGAAATGAGGAAACCAAACGCCTTTCTTTGCCTTCCCCTTTCCCCAAAGAACATGTACAAGTGATGATTGCCAATCAAATCTCTACACGTTATCGAAACCGTGCCAGTTCATTATCGGATATCAGTGCTATGATCTTTGCATGCACGTCCTCAAAAAAAGGAAATTATATCGTCTTTTCTCCTAGTTATGCATATATGAAACAAATCGTAGAACAATTTCAAAACGATTACCCAGAGATAGACACCATCCTACAAAGTGGAGATATGAATGAAGAAGAACGAAACTCATTCCTAAAACAATTTGATCAACACGATCATTTGAAAGTCTACTTCTGCGTGGTGGGAGGTATGTTTTCAGAAGGCATCGATTTAAAGGGAGATAAACTCATAGGTGCCATTATTGTGGGTGTTGGACTTCCACAATTGAATCCATGGCAAGATTTAATAAAAGAACATTTTGATGAAACGAAACAAATGGGCTATGCCTATGCTTACCAATTCCCTGGTATGAACAAAGTTCTACAATCCGCTGGAAGAGTCATTCGCTCCTCTCAAGACAAAGGAATTATATTTCTTATCGATGAAAGATATACTTCCTATGCATATAAACATTTATTACCACAGCATTTAAGACAGTATACCATGGTACATACACCCCAAGATGTAAAAGAAACTTGCGATCAGTTTTGGAAAGGAGAACTATGAGAAAGAAAATCCATCACATTCTAGATATTATAAGCATTGTTATTGGTATCCTTTGTATCTTATATTTCTTATATTTAAGCTTTGTTTATGGGTTCTTTGTAATCTCATTCTCTTGGATATTTCTTCTTGTAGGAAGTATTCTAACTGCTTATTCAGCTTATGAATTATATAAAAAACAATATATCCTTCATTTCTTCCCAATATGGATACAACGTTGTATCCTCACTTTACTCACCTTTTCCATTTTGTTTTTTGTAAGTATAGAAGGTTACATCCTTTATCAAGGACAACAACAAGATACAACTTCTCAAAGCACTGCGATTGTATTAGGTGCACAACTGAATGGAAAAAGTATTTCTCGCTTATTGCGTTATCGATTGGATGCTGCTGTAGAGTTTGCGAATATAAACCCAAAGTCCTATATTATTGTGAGTGGAGGTAAAGGAGCAGGAGAAGAGATAAGTGAAGCAAGTGCAATGCGTACCTATCTTATAGAGCATGGGGTAGCACAAGAGCGCATCTTAGTAGAAGATAAGTCTACCAATACCCTTGAAAACATTCAGTATTCTACTCGCATCCTTGAACAACATGAAGAACTAAAAAACAATCAGGAAATAACGATTATATCGAATAGTTTCCATTTAGCAAGAGCAAAACTCATTGCACAACGTTCCGACGTTGCGAAAAAATGCTACACCTATCGCGCAAAAACAGATTTAGATTTAGCTCCTGTATTTTATGTTCGAGAATTCTTTGGCTTTTGTAAAGACTTCTTACTCCAATAAAATTGATATAAAAAAGAACCGACAATCACAAGGACACCCTCACTGATTATTGGTTCTTTTTCTTCTTATTCGCTTGCATTCACTAGTTAACACGTTTTTTCATCCTGCTAATACATCCAAATCCAAGCATTCGATTTATCATGCTGTTATGTTGGTCGTATTCTTTGAAACCTAAATACTCATATAGTCGCTTAGCTACCGTATTATTGACATCCACATCTATAAAGCACTCTTTATCGCACAAATTTACACAAGCATATTCTATTAACTTTGACGCAATTCCCTTTCCTCGATAAGCTTCGCGTGTTGCCAAATAATCAATTCCAATATCCGTTTCATTCTCCAAGTTAGGTCTTCCTAAAATAAATTTCATCTCATGGTAGGTAATAACACCCATTACCTTACCTAGCACATTGATACACTTTGACTTATCGAATTTTAAGCTACGTTCTTTTCCATTTGAAATCGCTAAGAAACCGATGATTTTCTTATCTATAACAGCGGCATAGGTCAAATTGAAATCAAATGCATCCATAAAGAAATCACTTAACGTTTTCTTGTTTTTACTAATTCGATTATATACTGGGAAACAGTCTGTGTATACTTGGATAGCTTCAGCTTTTGCCAGATCATCCAAGTCAGAAAGTTTTATGATTGATAAATTTAGACCATCCATGTTTTTTCTCCTTTTTGTATATTCCTACACTATTTCGTTCATATTCTTAATAAAATCTTGAAACCAATTTATTTCAAACTTTATTTTAGCAATTGATAAATCAAGCATTGCACATTGAAAAAAAGCAATCTCTTGTACATTAGTAAGTGTGAAATTTTCCATTGCTCCGTTCTCTTTTAACGTTGATAGATAAGCATCGTCAAAACTAGAAATAGCATTTGTTGCGGCCTTTACTTGTTCAAGTTTATGTACTTCATTTTCCAATTCCCTAATATAAGTTTCAAGTAATGACAAGCGTTTGTTTTTATCGACAAACCCCATAAACAGAAACTTCCCTAGCTCCATACTCTTTTCTTTATACGTCATAGGCTGTGAAATACTCTCTTGAAAATAAGACTTTCCTTCTTCCGTGATGCTATACACCTTTTTGTTCACACTGTTTTCCACATACTCGTTAAATTGAATTAGATTCTTATCCAATAGTTTTTTAATCGCTGCTTGTATGCTTCCAACACTACTACTGCTGATATTGGTAAGGTTAGTTTCGATTGCTTTTCTCATCTCATAAATAGTTGAAGGTTTCATCATGAGAAGTCCTAATATGATAATATCCATTTGAATCCCCCTCTCTCTATAATACTATTAGTAATATATCTAATAGTATATATGAGTTAGCTGTAATTGTCAATGATATATAAAAAACATTCCGTACTCCTATATTATCAGTACGATAAATCATAGTATGAATCACTACAAAAAAAGACGATACCTTCCTTTCATGGAGAGTATCGACCTTTTATAGTTTACTTTAAGAACTCTAAATAGCTTGTACCAATGGTACCCTCTGGCATAGCAACACCAAAGTTTTCCGCAATCGTTGCGCCGATCATCGCAAAACTATCACTCATTGGTAATAAACCATGTCCCTTCATAGATGGGGCATAAGCAATAAATGGTACCATTTCTTTGGTATGGTCACTTCCCTTATAGGTTGGATCATTCCCATGATCTGCCGTAATGATTAACAAATCATCTTCTTTTAATTTATCAAGCACATCACCAAGCAATGCATCAAAGCGTTCTAATTCTTCACCATATCCAATTGGATTACGACGATGACCCCACAATGCATCAAAGTCTACTAAATTCACAAAGCAAAGTCCTTTGAAATCTTTATCCATCAATTCAATGGTTTGTTCCATACCATGTACACTGCTCTTTGATTTATGAGATTCACTAATGCCCTCTCCTACAAAGATATCATTGATTTTCCCAACACTAATAACCTCATATCCAGCATCCTTTAAAGCATTTAACGTTGTTTGTCCATAAGGTTTTAAGGCATAATCATGTCGATTGCTTGTACGTTTAAACTCGTCTTTTTTCATACCTGTATAAGGACGAGCAATCACACGTCCTACAATCCACTCTGGACGCATTGTCAATTCACGTGCTATTTCACAATAACGATATAAATTATCAAGACCCATGACATCTTCATTTCCACAAATCTGTAATACAGAATCTGCTGAAGTATACACAATCATGTCTCCATTTTCAATTTCTTGTTGCGCCAGTTCATCTAAAATATCAGTTCCACTTGCGGATTTATTCCCAATGACACGACGTCCACAACGTGCTTCTAATTCATCGATCAATTCCTTAGGGAATCCTGTTTCTGTAAAGGTTTGAAATGGGGTTTCAATATGAAGTCCCATCATTTCCCAATGACCTGTCATAGTATCTTTACCAACACTAGCTTCTAACATCTTTGTATAATAGCCAAGTGGTTCAGGTTGTGCACTAACATGTTTTAATGGATGTAAATTGGCAAGACCTAACTTTTGTAAATTTGGTATTTTAAAGTTTGGCATATGTTCATCAATATGTCCTAATGTATCTGTTCCTTCATCATCATACTCTTTCGCATTTGGCATAGCGCCAACACCAAGGGAGTCTACAACAATGGTAAACACTCTTTTATATTTCATGGTTTTCTCCTATAGACGAGTTGCGCTTTCTAACGCAACTTCCATCATGTTGTTAAATGAAGTTTGGCGTTCTTCTGCTGTTGTTGCAGCATGTGTCACCAAAGAATCCGAAATTGTTAATAAGCAAGCTGCTTTTTTTCCTAATACAGCTGCATTGTGGAACAATGCATAACTTTCCATCTCTACACAAACACAATTATGTTTTGCGTAGAATTCATTATGTCCATCGACATTGCTTTCATGATAGAAAACATCACTAGAGTGAATGCGTGCAGTGGTTACATGTTTGTTAATAGCATTTGCACTTTCTTCAATTACTTTATTTAAATCAGCACTTGGATATTGAATATCTCCATCTACATCTGATTGTGCTTTAGCAAATGTGGATTCACTCCATGCACTATCTGCCAATACTAAATCAAACAGTTCCAATGTATCCGTATATGCTCCAGCACTTCCAATACGAATAATATTTTCTACTCCATAAAATGCATATAATTCATATGAGTAAATTCCAATACTTGGCATTCCCATACCAGATCCCATAACGGATATTTGATGTCCCTTATACGTTCCTGTGTATCCAAACATATTACGTACAGTATTAAATTGTACAGGATTTTCTAAATACGTTTCAGCAATAAATTTTGCACGTAGTGGATCCCCTGGCATTAAAACTGTTTTTGCGATATCTCCTTTATTTGCGGCATTGTGTGGTGTTGACATAGTAATTCCTCCTTTATAGTAGTATGTACAAGGAAGCA
Organism: Amedibacillus sp. YH-ame6; assembly: GCF_053848845.1. NCBI lineage: Bacteria > Bacillati > Bacillota > Erysipelotrichia > Erysipelotrichales > Erysipelotrichaceae > Amedibacillus > Amedibacillus sp. YH-ame6. Next base: position 29,707 of record NZ_JBSPEZ010000019.1, on the reverse strand, counting down.
TTCGTAAACAAACGAAATACTTGCACTTTTTACATCTTTATCATACACTATGTATAAGAAGTAAAAAAAGGACATTTGTCCTCTTTTTGATAAGAAGGTGCAGAAAATGACAATTCCAAAACATATCCAAGAAGTGTTTCCAAAACAACACCAAGCATTCCTTACAACTTTTTTCCAACATTGCCCTACGCCTATCCTAGAACGTATCCTAATACAGCACTTTCCAAAGCACTATTCGCTCATTGACGCAAGTGATGATAATACGTATGTGTTTATCTTGTTAAGCGGAAAATTACAAGCCATTGAAGAACGTGTTGTCAATATTCCCTATCAGTTTTTAGAAGTGACGCCCCTTGATATCGTTGGAGATTATGAAGTGTTTTCTCAAACACAAGGACATTATGTTACATTAAAAACCACCATGCCTTCCACATGTCTACAAATCCGTTCTAATGATTATTTAGCTTGGATGCGACAAGATGTTCATGCTCTTTTTCTTCGTACGCAAATGCTTGTACAAGTACTCTCTACTCAAACCCAACAACAACGTCAGTTTCTATTTATGGATACTACTCAAAGACTTGCCATTTTTCTCGTGGATAAAGCCAAACAACAAAGTCTTCCTTTTCGTTTGGTCGAAACCAGAGAACAGATCGCCTCTCAAATTGGATGTAGTGTTCGTCAACTCAATCGTATTATAAAAGAACTACAAGAACAAACTATATGTTCTCTACATCATGGAAAACTTATCGTTTCCAAACATGGTTTACAATTACTAGAAGAAAAAGCAGATCATGAGATTTAATACCTCAACATCTGCTTTATTTCATTTATAGAATCAACAACTGGAAATCCTGTGGTAAGCAATTTATCTTTATGCTCATGACCATTCGCAATCAAAATACAATGACATCCAGCCCCTTTCGCAACTTCACTATCATGTACACTATCTCCGATAAAGACAACTTCTTCTTTATCAAATTTCATAACCTCTACAAATTCTTTTGCCAGTTCTGCCTTAGAGTGAGCATGAATATTATCCAATCCACATATTCGATCAAAATAAGGTGCGATATCATATACTGCAATTTGTTCTCTTAAGAATTCTAAATTGGATGCGGAAAGCACATATTGATGAATACCAAGTTTTTTCCCATAAGCAAGTACTTCTCTTACGCCTTCATGAAGGTGACAGTGTAAACTATGTGGTTGATAATAGTTCATATATTCTTGCGCTAATTCACTAAAAGGGGTATTTTCAAAATCAAATCCTACTTTTTTATAATACTCAATTACAGGGAATTGAAAATAACGACGATATTCTTCTTTATCAAGAACGAGTGGAAGTTTTTCTTTTTTCAACAAAACATTTAACGCATCCATACTTACATCGATATCATCTAATAATGTTCCATTCCAATCCCAAATTACATGTTTTATTTGCATGATATACCTCCATCTATTACGAGATATTATAACGGATATCTCTACGATTGCAAGTATATGCACTTTTTTATGATATATGAATTATTTTATTCGTTTGTTTAATGGCATCCTTTGCAGCTGCCACAAGCACAACTACAAGCATGACCTTTACGCTTTTTCAGCATGTATCTAGCTATTACACCGATACCAATCAGTAGTAATACTCCTATTATAATCGTAGACATCGTATGTCCTCCTTTATTTTGTTTGCACCGCTAATGTACTCGATGCTTTTTCTTGATATGGTTTACGTATTAGTAAATATAGAAGTCCTATCGCTAAGATAAGCGCAACAAGTGTCCATAAACCAAATCCTTGACCTGTAAAGAACAATCCAAATTGATAAACAATCAATGCGATTACATACGCAAATACACATAGATACCCAACAGCAAATACCGTCCATAACCCATTGTTCATTTCTCTTTTGATAGCACCCATTGCCGCAAAACACGGAGCACACAATAGATTAAAGATTAAGAAACTAAATGCGGATAGAGTTGTAAAGTGAACAGCAATTGCGGATAAACCACCATACGCGCCGCTCTCTACTAATTCTAATGCATCTCCACTCACTCCAAATAAAACACCAAATACACCCACAACTTCTTCTTTTGCGACTAGACCCATAATGGTCGCAACACTGGATTGCCAATTTCCGAATCCAAGTGGCGCAAACAATGGAGCAATCCAATTTCCTAGTACTGCTAGAATACTGTGATCCATATCTTCTACCATGAGCAAGCTTCCATTCACAAACCCAAAGCCTGATAAAAACCAAATCATAACACTCGCTAGTAAAATAACAGTACCAGCACGTCGAATAAAGGACCATCCTCTCTCCCACGTACTACGTAAGATGTTGCTTGCTACTGGTCTATGATAGCTTGGTAGTTCCATTACAAAGGGTGCAGGGTCTCCTTGAAACATTCTTGTTTTCTTTAATAAAATTCCAGAAATGATAATAGCAAATACACCTATGAAATACGCCGAAGGCGCAACCCACCAAGCACCCGCAAATAACGCTCCTGCAATCAATCCAACAATTGGCATCTTCGCACCACATGGTACAAATGATGTCGTCATAATGGTCATCCTACGATCTCTTTCTTGTTCAATCGTACGAGATGCCATAATCCCAGGAACACTACATCCAGAACCAATGAGCATCGGAATAAAGCTTTTTCCAGATAACCCGAAACGACGAAAGATACGATCCATTATAAAGGCAACACGAGACATATAACCACAATCTTCTAACAAGGATAACATCAAGAATAGAATAAGCATTTGTGGCACAAAGCCTAACACTGCACCCACTCCATTTACAATTCCATCACTTATCAAAGACAATAACCATGGCTCTACGTTCATGGAAGAAAGAAAGTCATGAACAGCAGGAATAATCCACTCTCCAAATAAAACATCATTGGTAAAGTCCGTTAATGTAGCACCCAGGGTTGTGATTGAAATATAATATATAACAATCATAACACATGCAAAGATTGGAAGAGCTAGTATACGATTGGTCACAATGCGGTCAATCTTATCCGACATTCTTAAGTTATCTTTTGTGAGTGCTCTCTTCATAACTTTATCTATCATACTTCCGATATATGCATAACGTTGATTGGTCACAATGCTTTCAGCATCGTCTTCCAATTCTTCAACACATTGCACTATATGTGCCTCAATGTGTTCTAAAACTTCTGGTTTCAATTGTAAGGATTCTCTTACTTTTTCATCACGTTCTAATAACTTAACTGCATACCAACGCAACATTCTTTGTGGAACATTTCCTTCCAATGATTCTTCAATGTGCGCGATGGCATGTTCCAAGGCTCCATTAAAGAAGCATGGAACTGGTGCACTATATGCACTGGTTGCTTCATCAATCGCACATTTTGCCGCTTCCATGATGCCTTCTCCTTTTAATGCGGACATTTCTACAACTTTACAATGTAGTTCATGTTGTAATTTTTCAAGATGTATACGATCTCCTCGTTTCTTAACAACATCCATCATATTGATTGCGACAACAACTGGAATACCAAGTTCAATCAGTTGTGTTGTTAAATATAAATTACGTTCAATGTTACTACCATCCAAAATATTCAAGATGACATCTGGCTGTTCATTTACTAAATATTCTCTTGTCACAACCTCTTCCAAAGTATAAGGGGATAAAGAGTATATCCCTGGTAAATCTTGAATAAATACATTCTTATGTCCTTTTAGTTTTCCCTCTTTTTTTTCAACGGTAACTCCAGGCCAGTTCCCTACGTATTGTGAGCTTCCTGTCAATGCATTAAAAACCGTTGTTTTTCCACAGTTAGGATTCCCTGCTAATGCTATCTTTATATCTTTCATAGTGTTCTCCTTCTGATAATGTTTGCTCCGTCTAACTTGTTGCTTAAAAAAATTTATTGACTTTGTACTTCAATCATTTTTGCATCATCTTTACGTATCGTTAATTCATATCCACGTACAAATAATTCCATTGGGTCACCAAGAGGTGCAATCTTGCGAATCATCAAAGTAGTTCCTTTCGTAAGACCCATATCCATGATACGTCTTCTTACTGCCCCTTCTCCTTGTAATTTCACAACGGTTGCCTCTGTCCCTATTGCTAGTTCATCTAATGTCATTTTATTGTTCCTTCCTTATCTTACGAAAATTTTGTTTGCCATGGTTTTATCCAATGCAATGCGTCCATCACGAATACCTACAATCACATTGTCTTGTAGTTTTGAAACAATGCAAATTTGGGTTCCTACTACAAATCCAAGCTCTGCAAGATGTTGTCTTTGCGAATCCTGTCCTGAAATACGTTGTATCTCAAATCGTTCATTTACACTACACATCGTTATTGGTATCATATGCGTTGCCTCCACTTCATTGTTAGCCACAGCTAATTCTACAAAATGTTACCATAGTTTAACTTTTATGTCAATGGTCTAAAAAAAAGATATGCTTTTATGTACATATCTTTCTAAATATTCATTAACAACAGAAATAGCGACCACCAAAACACCCATTAAAACACATACTACAGACAATTAAACGACAACATAAGTCGCTTCCACCCATAGAGAATGGTTGTTGCATATTTTGGTATCGATTACGTCCTCCCTGCATTTGTGCAAATAGTTGACGGTATTGTTGATTGCTAGGATCCATTTGGCACGCTTTCTCCGCAAAATCCATAGCCGCAATTTGATTGCCCATTCCATATTGCGCAATCGCAGATAAGTAGTACCAATCTGCACCACGATCTTGAATTTGTTGCAAAATGTTATATGCTTCCATATAACGTTGCGCATTCAAATAATTCACAACATTTTGATAATCGTTATTTCCTGATGCACCACCATAGCTACTTTGTCCATACCCTTGAAACCCTCCATAACTATTTTGTTGCCAGAAATTTCCGGTATCTCCACGTTTTTTCGCATCCATAATTTCTTGGTACGCATTTTGAATCTCGATAAATCGATCTTCTGCACCTGGATCTTTGTTCACGTCAGGATGATATTTTTTAGCGAGAACACGATACGCTTTTTTCACTTCATCTTCACTTGCGTTTGGAGAAATACCTAATATACTATACGGATTTTGCATCTTCTTCACCCGACCTTTTCTTTCGAACTGTTTCATATTTTGCCCAAATACCAGAATACATAATATTGCGTAGAATATCTACATGTTCTAATATTGGTAACATTTCAAATGCATCTGCACTACTTGCAATCATAAGCTCTAATATCATCTTTACTCGTTCATCAAAATTTTCATTTTGCAAATCTTGTTGAAACGGATTGAAGCTTCCTTTTTTTATATCTTCTTCTACATCATCGTAAGCATCCATAATATAAATAAATCGTCCTAAATAATCACCTATGGTATACAGCGAAGACTTCCATACATCCTCTTGATAGGCAAGTATTTCTCCCATCACGATTCCAAAGGTTGCACTAATCTTATCCAAATCGCTTGAACCTTGTTCTTCTAGGTCATGAATGTGATGCAACGCTGTTTCAATACGAGATATCTTTTCTGGATATTTCTTCTTAATGGAAAGATAGCGGTTCTTTAACATGGACATAAATGCCTTACTACGATATCGATGTTCATCTTTCCAATCATCTTCACATTTCAAATAGGTAAGAACAACTGTCATTTCTGCAGCATACTCAATATATGTATTTTGTAATTTCGTATGTTTTCCTAAAGGATGAATCACACATCTCTCTTGTATAATCTGTGTATCTGGTTCATATAATCCTGTTAATAAAATTGCTAAAAATGTCAAATCATAATTCAACGCCACTTGGGCACTTCTACCAAACATTCGATGAAGACTTCTACATAAACCGCAATAAAAAGATTTGTACACATCAAAATCTTTTATCTTTAGTTCTGGTTTATTAACGACAACATATCCAAACATGTAAATCTCCTTAGAAAGCTTATAAAAAGGCATTCATGTCATATAGTTTATAATGAACACAAGAAAAATTCAAGTAAACTATGACATATAACATAATAACACAAAATTCAGACAATCAAAACAATATAAAGAAAGGACCAATTACTTGATCCTTAACGATGTTCTTCCATGAATTTTATAAATGCTTCTTTAGCGATTGGCTTTGCATAATAATACCCTTGAATCAAACTACAACCGCACTCCTCCACAAAGTCACTTTGTTCTAGAGTCTCAACACCCTCTGCTAAAACTACAAATCCTAAATCTTTAAATGTTCTAGATAGATTTCTAACAACCATCGCAGAACGGTCATTTTTCATTGCGGACCAAATCAAGCTCTTATCCAATTTAATGGTATCGATTGGAAATGTAAGTACACTTGTAGTATTGGAGTAGCCAGTCCCAAAATCATCCAAGCTAAAGCGTATTCCATTGGTATTCATCATGAGAGCATATTCCATCATCGCATCTGCATTTTCTGATAATGTACTTTCTGTAATTTCTATCTTGATCATAGAACCATCGATATCATGTTCTTTTAAAATAGAAATAACACGATCCATTAAATCAGGTTGTAAAAACTGTGATGTAGAAAAATTCACACTTATAGATTCCAGTGGTATTTGTAATTCTTTTATATGCTGTAAAATATGGCATACTTCATCCAATACATAGTATGTAATATCGATAAGCAGACCACTTTCTTCCGCTACAGGGATAAATTCATCAGGATAGATTGGCCCAATCATTGAATTTGGTATTCTTAGCAATGCTTCTGCACTCGAAAATTTTTTCGTATCCAGTGAATAGATTGGTTGATAATGAACAGCAAAGCTTCTCTTTTTCAAGCATTCATGTAACGCTTCACTTACTTGTTGGCGACGTTTTACTTTATTCAAAACATCTTGTGTACAATAACATATATGATGCGCTGCTGTATCTTTCTTCGCTACATTAATAGAGAACTCAATACCATTGATAATCTCTTCTTTGGTATCAGCACAGGAAGGATATTGTACAACACCCAAAGCAACATACAATACACAATTATAGGAATCCAAGTTCCATGGTGACATCATACGTTTTGAAATACGTTGTAAGATATCTTCGATGTATGCAGGATTTGCATCTTCGATTAAAATGGCAAACTCATCTCCACTATAACGAAATAACTGTCTACGATTTAAGGAAAACTCTTTTTTTAAATACTCTCCAATTGCTTGTAGGAAAGCATCCCCTGCATATTGTCCATAAACATCATTAATCCTTTTAAATTCACGTAAGGACACAATCACAATCGAAAAAGAATCTACTTTCGTTTGTATACTCCAATCAATCAAATTCAAAAATTCTTGTCGATTGGGTAGCTTCGTAAGATAATCGATTGCTATCTGTTTATTTTGCATATACAAATATATCATTAAAAGTGCTATTGTTGCGGCAGAACCCGATAATATAACCTCAGGAAAAGCCTGTTGAAATAAAATCACAATTGCCGCAATCAATGGAAATGAAAACAAAATAGTACGTACGGTTTTTTCTACATACTTCCCTTTCCAAATCACCGCTATCACTGCTATCATACAGTACAAATAAAATATAATATAGGTAGAAGCTATCCAAGTACCTGTTTGATACCCATTTTCTAATGTAAGGCTATAAATTGCGTGTGTCCAAGGATTTACAATCACCACCCCAATATAAATAAAAGCTGGAATCAACATGATAAAGAGTGTTCCTTTTGGTACTCCTCGATGATCATATAAATTAGCCATAACATATAAATAGTAAATCATTCCCATAAGAGGAGTTGTAATAAAGTATATGGTATTCGTGATCCATGCTAGTACAAGTGTGTATTTGCTTAAATTATAGATTAGCAAAGTAGACACTATATTGGTCGTCATTGCTAAAAAGGTAACTAAAAAACACAGTTGAAATAACTTGTTTTTTAAACTAGGCGCAATGCTACCTTTTCTTGAATAAATCCAGATAATGCTAAGGACAACAGTTGAGATACATTCTGGTGCAATATTCCAAACCATATGACACCCCCAATCTTTACCTCTATTATAATAAATTGTACAACATAAGTCCATGAACAAAGCCACTTTTCATACCGTTAAGCTTACCTAAAAAGGGAATGACTTATTTGTCATTCCCATCTTGATGAATAATTCCTACTTTAAACCCTTGATTTTCTATTCGTAAATGAATGGTATCTTCTTTGGAAGCATTCCCTTCCAACATCGCTCTTGCGATACAAGTTTCAATATTGCGTTGAATATAGCGTTTCATTGGACGTGCTCCATAAACTGGATCTACACCAAAAGTCGCAATATTTTTAAATACTTCATCATCCACTTGCAAATGAATATCTTTATGCGCAAGACGTGCACTTAATTCATTCATAAATTTATGCGCAATCTTTTCTAACATATCATCGTTTAATGCATTAAACACAATGATTTCATCAATTCGATTGATAAATTCAGGTTTGAAGTACTTTTTAACCTCACTCATATACAAGGCTTCTTTATCTCCCGATTCAAAGGCAAATTGACTTCCTAAATTACTTGTCATAATCAACAATGTATTTTTAAAATCTACTGTAACCCCTTTGGAATCCGTTATACGCCCATCATCTAGTATTTGAAGTAACACATTGAATACATCCGGATGTGCTTTTTCGACTTCGTCAAATAAGATAATAGAGTATGGATTACGACGAACTGCCTCTGATAATTGTCCACCTTCATCATAGCCTACATATCCTGGAGGAGCACCAATCAAACGTGATACACTATGTTTCTCCATATATTCACTCATATCAATACGTACAATATGACTTTCACTATCAAACAATTGTTGTGCTAGGGCTTTTGCGACTTCCGTCTTCCCTACTCCTGTTGGTCCCAAAAACAAGAAACTTCCGATTGGACGATGTTCATCTTGAATTTGTGCCTTACTACGCATGATAGCGTCACTTACAAGTTCCAATGCTTGATCTTGCCCTATCACACGTTTTTGTAGAGAGGCTTTTAACTGTAATAATTTCGTACGTTCACTTTCTACTAAACGCGTTACTTCAACACCTGTCCATCGAGATACAATTTTTGCGATAAGTTCCTCGTTTACTATTTCTTGAATCAAAGCATCCTCTTTTTCTTTGGCGCCTTGTTCCTGTATTAATTTCTCCAAGTGAGGAATTGTTGCATATTGTAGTTTTGCAGCGTCTTCATATCGTGCTTCATTTTGCGCTTGTTCCAAATCTAAACGTGCTCTTTCTAGACGTACTTTTGCATCCTTACTTTCTTCAAGGATTGCTTTTTCATCTTCCCATTTCGTATACAATTCATCTTTTTTTAACTGTAAGCCTTTTAGCTCTTCACTAATTTCATGACATCGTTCTTTAGATTTTTTATCTTCTTCTTTTTTCAATGCAGTTTCCTCGATTTGTAACTGCATGATTCTTCGTTGTAATTCATCTAATTCTTGTGGCATGGATTCCATCTCAACACGCAAAGTAGCACAAGCTTCATCAATTAAATCAATCGCTTTATCAGGTAAAAATCGATCGGTGATATAACGATTGGACATCATCGCAGCTGCCAAGATTGCTTCATCTAGTATTTTTACCCCATGATAGGATTCAAAGCGATCTTTCAAACCACGTAAGATACTAATCGTATCTTCTACTGTAGGTTCTTGTACAAGCACCTTTTGAAAACGACGCTCCAATGCTGCATCTTTTTCAATATATTGGCGATATTCACGGAAGGTGGTCGCTCCTATACAGCGAAGTTCTCCTCTCGCTAACATCGGTTTCAACATATTTCCAGCATCCATACTACCTTCTGTTTTTCCAGCGCCTACAAGATTGTGAATTTCATCGATGAATAAAACGATATTTCCTTGTGCCTGTTTTACTTCTTCTAGAATTGCTTTTAATCGTTCCTCAAATTCTCCACGGTATTTCGCACCCGCTATTAAAGAACCCATATCTAGTTCAATCAACTTTTTATCTTTCAAAGAAGAAGGTACATCCCCCTTCATAATACGCCAAGCAATTCCCTCTACAACAGCCGTCTTACCTACACCCGGTTCTCCAATCAGGACCGGATTATTCTTAGTCTTACGTGATAAAATCTGTATTACACGGCGAATTTCATCATCGCGACCGATAATAGGATCAATCTTTCCATTCTTCACATCTTCAACTAAATCACGTCCATATTTATTTAAGGCTTCCAAATTACTTTCTGCATTTGGAGTATCCATGGTTTTTCCACCTCTGCGCAAGAGTTCTTCTTCTTTACATTTCTTTTCATCCAAATGAAATTCCTTAACGATCTGTTTAGAAATATAGGATTTATTGAAAAGAAGAGCAATAAAAACACTCGCAACACTTAAATATGATTCATGAACGGATTCACTCCATTGTGTGGCTTTTTGAAACGACTGCATCACTTCACTTGAAAATTGTGGATTCACATTCGTAGCACTTGCGACCCTTTCCATTTCTTGGTCAATTAGCTCTAATGCTTTTCCTTTATCTATTTGTAGTCGTTTACACAAACCATCCAATACATCATTTTCTAAAATCGCCTTTACCATCTGTATCGTATCTATCGTTGCATGTTGATAGCTTTTACAGATTTCAACGGCATGCATAATGACTTCCTGTAACTTCTCTGACATTTTTTCAAAGTTCATAACATCACTCCTTTAGCACTCTTATTACTCGATTGCTAAATATATTATAGCACGTCTTTTAGCACTGTCAATACTAGAGTGCTAATTTCTTTTCACTCCTGGCTTTAACCAATCGTATCTTATTATACACTCCCTTCTGATGCTTATTTCAAAGAAAAAAGACGATAGTTCCTATATCGTCTCGTTGATATAAATTATGCAGTATACGCACGATCAAAAGTAATCACTAAATAAAACTGTTTTCCTTTTTTGCTTACTTTTGCCTCTAACGCTCTTTGAATATCCAAGTTCTTCAGTTTTATATGATATGGTACGACCACATCGAATATCATATTGGTATGGGTTTCTCCTGGTACAATACGGAAGTCATGAATGGATAAATCTTGATCAAGTTCCTTAACTGCACTACGCATAAAATCTCTAAGTTCATTTGTCAAAGGATCATCGATTACGATTGGATCCATATGGATTACCATTTCTAATCCCATATTCTCTTTAAAGTCACGTTCCATATTGTCGATCATATCATGAGATTTCAAAATATCAACACGATAATCTACTTCCACATGAACACTAGCAAACAATCGTCTTGGTCCATAATCATGCACAATCAAATCATGCATCCCAAGTACCCCCGGAGTTCCCTCAATTCGTTTCGCAATTTCGCTTACCAATTCTTCCTTAGGAGCTTGTCCTAATATCTCATTTAGAGCATCTCGGATAATCCCATACCCTGCATAGATGATGAAACATGCAACAACCACGCCCATATATCCATCCAAATTGAAATGAATCAAAGGAGAAAGCATAGAAGAAACTAAAACCGCACTCGTTGCCATAACATCAGATATAGAATCAGCAGCCGTTGCTTGCATAATACTAGAATCAATCAGTTTTCCATATTTCTTATTATAGAAATACATCCAAAGCTTAATACCGATGGAAAAGCCTAAAATTGCAATACTCAACCAATGAAACGTAATAGTTTGAGGATGAAGAATCTTATCAAAACTTGTTTTGATAAGCTCTGCCCCTAATATCAAAATCAAACAAGCAACAATCATGGACGCGATACATTCATAACGTGCATGACCAAACGGGTGTTCTTCATCTGCAGGTTTGCTAGAAAGTCGAAAACTTACCAAAGAGATTACAGAGCTCCCAGCATCCGATAAATTGTTAATCGCATCTGCGGTTATCGAGACACTTTGTGCCAATGTTCCCGCTACAAATTTAATAAGACACAACACGATATTGTTTACAATTCCTACGATACTTGCCAAATTTCCATAGGCTTGTCGTACAGCGTCTTTTTCAATTTGATCCTTATGTCGTATGAATTTATGAATTAACCATGCAAACATGTTTCCACCATCTTTCATTAAGGAAAAGTTTAACATAATTTTATCGTTTCGTGAAGAACTTCATAATCTTTTCATCACAACATACAATATAGTGGTGAAGATTATGAAATATATTAAGGATATATTTTTATGTATGATTTTAATTCTAGTTTTATGGTTCGCAAAAGATACCTTACAGTATACAAAGGAAGCTTTAACTTTGTGGTTTGAAAAACTTGTCCCTTCCATGTTTGTAACCCTTGTTTGTATTCGTATCATCTATCATCGCCGTATCTTAGAGTATATTCGCATTCCTTTTATCTCACGCTTATTTCACATTGATCAAGGAACTTTATCGCTCATTTTATGTACTATGTTTTTAGGGTTTCCTAATGGAGCGTTATTTGTCGATGAGGCGTATCATTCGGGTACCTTAGATGAAGCTGGTGCAAAAAGAGTTTTGTATACGTGTAGTTTTGCAGCTCCAGGATTTGTTGTTATGACATGTGGTGCTTTATTGTTTCAAAGTGTTCGTATTGGTGTTTATCTTTTTGTAGCACAAATTTTGAGTGGAATGGTGTTATTGTTGGTAACGAGAAAACACCCTATCTATTCCAATTCCTCTACCTCACCATCCATTCCCTTATCCAAATCTATTACAACCTCCATTTTAGAAAGTGGAAAAGCCCTTTATATGATTGGTGGTTATATGATGTTGTTTATGAGTATTAGTGGAGTTCTGTTGCACTTTCTCCCTAGTTTTTTAGCACTTCCATTGCGTATCATCAGTGAATTTTCAAGTGGAGTTGTACTATTGCAGAAACTTCCCTTATCTACTATAACCCTACAACTACTCACTTGTATGTTGTTAAGTTTTGGAGGACTATGCGTGCATATGCAAGTGAAGTCAATTGCAGAACATATTCCCTTTTCCTATTTCAAATACTTAAGTTATCGTATCGTACAAAGCATACTTTCAATGCTGATTTTTTCCTTATTTCTGTTATAATTAAGAAAAAAAGAAAGAAGGATATTGAATGAAGATTGCTTGGATTGGTACAGGGGTTATGGGAAAAGCTATGTTGTTACATTTGGCAAATGCTGGGCATAGTGTGTGTGCGTATAATCGTACATATGAAAAAGCAATAGACTTAAAAGAGCAAGGAATACAAGTATATGAAACCATAAAAGCTTGTGTTGAGCATGCTGAAGTCGTATTTACTATGGTGGGGTATCCAAAAGATGTATATGAAGTTTATATGGGAGATACTGGAATATTTGCAAATGTGAAAGAAGGTTGTATCTTGGTTGATATGACAACTTCCTCTCCTCAAATGGCATCTACCTTATATGAAGAGGCTAAAAAACGTAATTTATGTATGTTGGATGCTCCTGTATCAGGTGGAGATAGTGGTGCACGTAACGCCACTTTATCTATTATGTGTGGAGGAGAAAAAGAAATATTTGAGAGATGTGTTCCCCTATTCTCTTGCATGGGAAAGAGTTTAAATTATATGGGACCAGCAGGAAATGGTCAACATACAAAAGCTTGTAATCAAATTGCCGTTGCTGGAGCTGTTGCGGCAATGAGTGAAGCCATCGTATATGCAAGAAATGCAGGGCTTTGTGAAAAAGAAATGTTGCAAGCCATCAAAGGTGGAGCTGCTGGAAGTTGGCAAATTGAAAATACAGCTCCTCGTGTCTTAAAGGAAGATTTTGAACCTGGCTTTTATATCAAACATTTTATTAAAGATATGCATATCGTACAGGATGAAATGAAACAAAGAAATATAAATTTTCAAATGTTAAATGCAGTCTGTGAAATGTACGAAAAACTCGCTGAAGATGGCGATGAAAATAACGGTACGCAAGCGTTATTACATTATTATAAATAAATACAGCCCCTACTTAATCATACGGTAGGGGCTTTGTTATATCGCCTGTAAAATCGTGGTAATATGAAGGCTATCTATTTCTAATATATTCATTGCAATTTGAAAAATCTGACGACTTTGCTGTTCGTAGAGTGCATGTATTAAATCTTCACGCAATTGATTCTGTTCATCATTTTCAACAAACATATTTACAAAGATAACCCAGTCTAGAGTTTTATACAATTCATAAAAAATAGTATTTAAACAAGCATTGGTTTTTGAGAATACATACTTTGATAAAGATCCCAATGTTTTTGAAGTAGTTCCTTCCATTTGCTTTGCAATCTCTATCATCTCTTCTTTCGTTGCATCCTTTATAATAGAAGGCATGATAGCTTTACATATAGATACAAAAACTTGCAAAGCATCGTCACATGCGTACAGATTTGCTTTCACTTTTTCATCTTTTAAAATATCATCGCTGCTCATAAAAGTTGTTTTTATAATTCTTGACCCTATTCCATTCACGGTTTCAATCACTTGATAATGACGAAGAATTTCCAATGCTTTTCGAGTTGTACGATCAGATACATCATACTGCTTTGAAAGTGCAGAAATAGATGGTAATACATCTTGTAGGTTGTATGTTTTATCCGCAATACTCACTAAAATATCCAAGGCTACTTTAGCATATAAATATTCTTGATCACGGTTGCATACCCAAACAAAGTGAACACTTTGTTGTGGAGTTAAGTCATGGCACAACTCATCGATATAACGTAATGAATTTACACCATGCATATTTACCATCTTACGAATCATATGCTTTACAATATTGTCTTGTTTTGCTTGTACAAATTTTAACGCGATTTGCGTTGCTTTTCGTATACCATTTACACTACGTTTTAAATTCGTATAAGATTGCCTTTCTGGAATCAATGGTTGATATGCATAAAAAAGTAATGTTGAAAATAAATCTAAGAGTATGGTATTATCACTTGCGTGAAAAATATATAAATAAATATCATACATCCTTTTTATTAACTGTGCTTCATTCTTAATATTATCTAAGGTAAATTCCTTCACCAGTTCTTTCATTTCATCCAATTTCATACCTTTGCTATGAAAACAATCCATAAATAAATCGGGTATTATCAAATCCATAGTTTCATATACATCTTTGGTCATTTCTCGTCCGTCAATCAAGGCTTGACGATACTGAATATTCCCTTGCAAGTCTTCTACATCAAATAAAACACTTGCCTGCACCCCTTTTTGTAGAGATACATAACCATCTTTTTGTAATTCGCTTAATGCACTACGTACAGTATTTCTACCAACATTGTATTGCTTGCATAATTCAGGGAGTATGGGTAATCTCTCATGACACGCATATGTACCATTATAGATACACGTTAAAATCATACGATATACATACATATATAAGTTTTTTTCTCGTTCCATATGGGCACTCCCTTTCTACATGTAAAGTATATCTTTTTTTCAATTAAATCGCAAAAGAAATATCACATTTTTGTTAGAGAAAAAAAGCCTTGCAAATTGCAGGCTCTTATATGCTTAAATTTCGATATCTGTTTTCCACAAACCGTGTAAATTACAATATTCATATACATGAATTTTGCCTTTATAGTCTCCAATAGAGATAGTTGCTTCTGGTTTATCACCTGGATTTAACATTACACGTCCAATGCGATTGTCAAATTCTACAAAGATATTTGTAATATAATGTTCTGGAAGCATAGGATGTTCCATAGAACCTACCTTAACATACAAATTTCCATCTACTACTTCTGCTACAGGCACATGTTTTTCTAGTGCACCATCTGTTGTATTAGCTTTTACTTCTTCCATTGCTTTTCCGCAACACATAATAGGGATATTTTTATCCTCTACCACTTCGACGACATTTCCACAAACTGAACATTTTAATAATTTCATATTTCATTCCTCCTTGTTTTATGGTATTCTTCATAGTAGCTGTTATGCTACTTACTACATACATAGTATAGCATTACCTGAACCTTAAATGATATGCAAATGCTCAAAAATTTATGAGGAATTTATATGAAAATGAAATGGAATCATGATACTTTGGAAATTACGTGTGAACAAACCACCTATAGCGATGATATTTTCGCCTCTTTACACATCAGTAAAAAGACTCGATATGTATATTATCAAGGTGCGTCTGTATACATCAACCATCTATGTATCAAACAAAATACAGAAATACACAAAGGAGATACTCTTTTCTTGCGTTGTCTTTATGAAGAAGATAAAGAAATGATTTCTCCATGTTTTGATGATCTTTCGCTTCTCTATGAAGATGAACTTTTTTTAATCGCAAATAAACCTTCTAACATGCTTGTCCATAGTGATGGCGTAAGTCAAGAGACTACGTTATATGATCTAGTGAAAGGCTATTATTTACTTCATAACATCTTGTGTCCTGTACGAGCAATACATCGTTTAGATAAAGAAACAAGTGGTGCTGTTATATTTTGCAAAATACCTCTTTTACAGCCTTTATTAGATTATATGTTACAAGAAAAGCAGATTGAAAGACGCTACTGTGCTATCTGTAGTGGTACCCTTTTAGGAAAACATCGTCAAGTTTGTAGTCCGATTGGAAGAGATCGTCACCAATCCAATAAAATGCGTATTTCAAAAACAGGAAAAGAAGCAAGGACTGATATTTCCATTATAAAGCGTTATCCGACATACACTCATGTAGAATGTAAGCTACACCAAGGAAGAACTCATCAAATACGAGTACATCTTTCTTCCATAGACCACCCAATCCTACACGATACACTCTATGGTACAGAAGATCCTCACATATCTCGCCTTGCCCTTCATGCACAAGAGGTCGTTTTATTTCATCCTCTCCTACAAAAACAATTGATCATCCATTGTCCAATACCCAACGACATAAAAAGCCTTCTCAAATGAGGAGGCTTTAGTTTAGTATACAGACTTTATTTCTTCCTGCAAGCTTCGCTTTATAGAGGCTGCGATCAGCGCGTTTCATCGCATAGCTATGATCTACATCCGATTTATAGAATACTGCGGCACCAATGGATATTGTAACTTGTAATTTTGTACCATTAAATTCAAATAGAGATTGTTCAATCGTTTTCCGCAAACGATCAATATATCCATAAATGTTTTCTTTTGCAATGCCTCTACAAATCAATAAGAATTCATCTCCACCCCAACGAAACATCATATCATTACTTCGAATTTCTTTACTAATGTGTCCACAAACACTTTTTAATATATAGTCTCCCATATCATGACCATATCGATCATTCACAGTTTTAAATTTATCCACATCAAAGAAGATAATGGTATACGTTTCATCATTGTCAACATAGTTTTTAAAACTCAAATCCAATGTCACATCAGCCATATTTCTATTAAAACACCCCGTTAAGGTATCTTTAGATGCCATGGTTTTTAACATTTCATGTTCTGTGATATCTATCATGATTCCTAACAATAATGCATAATCCCCAAAACCATCATTCACTTCCTTGAAATTCGTTTCAAAAATGAACTCAAATCCTGTCTCTACTTGTTGAATGTGCACAACAGCTTTATCTTGTACATTTTTTTGTTCAACCCATTCCAAAAAAGAATTCATTTCTGGAATACGAATGAGTACATCCAGTTCTTCTAAAGTATACGGTTTTTCTTCTAACCCTAACTTTTCACATAGACTATGATTAGCACTAAATATTTTCCTCTTTACATCAAATTCCCAAATATACATATTTGATAAACTCAACAATTGTTCATATTTTCGTTGTGCTTGTTGTACTTCATCCATCGTACGTTGTATGCTACCAATTACTTTTGTAGTTCCAATCACACGATATTGGTTATTCACTTCCCATGCATGTGCATGGATTTCATATATAGTGGTTTGTTCGCCATGAACATCCATGTATTCAAATGATTCCTCTGTGCTTTCCTTATGAACGATACGACGAAAAGCAGCAACTGCTTTGCAACGATGTTCATCATCCATTCCACTCTGTAACGCACTTAATGATCGCGTTGTTTTTACTTCTTTTTTTGTCGCTTCATCGTACTGAAAAATTTCTACAGCATGGATTATTGGATCATAAATCCAATATCGATTACAACTCATTTGTAACAGCTTTTTGAGAAGTTGTACTTCATCATCCGCATTTCCAATTATTTGTGTATTCTCTGAGTTTGCATCCAATTGATCAAGTAATACTCTTACTTGTTGTAGAATTGCTTTGTTTTGAGCGTCTTTCATCAATTTACACCACCCTTAAAATAATTTATATAACAGAGTGTCATATAAATGTCTCATTTAGTATAGCACATTTTTAGACACTTCCAACATGAAAGTGGTTACTTTAAAAAAATAAAATGACATAATTCGACACGATTATACATGATTTGCATTTTTGAACAGATTATTTATACAAACTAGTAACTACGTGGCTATTCATTTACCAAAGCAATTGAAACGTGTTATAATTTCAACAGATATAAGGAGGATGTTTATATGCCACAAGCAAATCCATTGAAACAAATTGTTAGAAAACAGAAAAAGGGTCAACCAGTTGGAATTTATTCATGTTGTAGTGCAAATGATTACGTAATTGAAGCTGCATTAGCACGTGCAAAACGCGATCATTCATGCGTACTAATCGAAGCAACTGCGAACCAAGTAGACCAAAACGGTGGATACACAGGAATGACACCTATGGATTTCCGTAACTTCGTTATGGAAAAAGCCAAAGCAATCGACTTCGATGAAAGTAGAGTATTCCTTGGTGGAGATCATTTAGGACCACTTACGTTTGCCTCTAACGATGAAGAAGAAGCTATGAAGCTTTCTGAAGAGTTGGTGCGTTGTTATGTTGCAGCTGGTTTTACAAAAATACATATTGATACAAGCATGAAGGTAAACAGCGATGATCCAGAAGTTCGTTTAAGTGATGAAATCATCGCAGCACGTGGTGCTCGTTTAGTTCGTGTATGTGAAGAAACTTTCCAAGAATTATGTAAAACACAACCTGATGCAATACGCCCTGTATACATCGTTGGCAGTGAAGTGCCAATTCCTGGAGGCGCACAAGAAGAAAATGCTGGTATGCAAGTAACACGTGTAGAAGATTTTAAGGCAACTGTTACAGCTTTCGAAAAAGCATTCGCAAATGAAAATCTTCAAGATGTTTGGAACGATGTTATTGCTGTTGTAGTACAGCCTGGTGTAGAAGAAAAAGATGCTGGTTGTACAGAATATGATCGTGAAAAAGCAAAAGATTTAATGGCAAGTATCAAAGACTTCCCTAATCTTGTATTTGAAGGACATTCTACAGATTATCAAACAAAATACAAACTGCGTGAATTAGTAGAAGATGGCGTAGGAATCTTAAAAGTTGGTCCTGGATTAACCTATGGAATGCGTGAAGCATTATTCTCCTTATCTTACATAGAAGAAATGATGATGCACGGAAGTAATAAACCAACATCAAACTTTGTGAACGTGCTAGAAGAAGCAATGTTAGCAGAACCTAAAAACTGGGCAAAACACTATCATGGAAATGATCAGGAACAATGGTTCAAACGTAAATTCTCATTCTCCGATCGTTCTCGTTACTATATGCCAAATCCAAATGTTGTTGCAGCGAAAGAATTATTAATCAAAAACCTTCGTGAGACAGGTATTTCACTTGCGGCCCTTTCTCAGTTTATGCCTATTCAGTACACTAGAGTACGTGAAGGTATCATTGAAAACGATCCTGAAGCATTGATTCGTGATCGTATCGAAAATACAATTGATGAATATTGCTTCGCTTCTCATCAAGACGAATTATTTAACTAATATATAAAAAGAAGATTGCCATGATCTTCTTTTTATATAGGGTTTATTTCCACGTTTTATAAGTTTCTTCCATGCGGCGTAAAGCTTCTTGTAAGATTGCTTTTTGAGTACCTACATTCAAACGTACCCATCCATATCCATCTTTTACAAAATAGCTACCAACGACCATTGATACATTTGCTTTGATGAAGAAGTTCCTCATCTCATCTTCATCTTTAAATACTTCACGCATATCAATCCACGCTAAGAAAGAAGAGTCAGCTTTCATAACCTTTGCGTTTGGCATATGTTGCGCAAACCATGCATATAAAATTTCAAAGTTTTCATAAATGTACTGAGATAATTCATCTAACCAATCTTCTGATTCATTGTAAGCTGCAACGATTGCAGGTATTGCAAATACGTGTGGACTAGTTACATAAACACGTTGTAGATACTTCCATAAACGTTCCCGTATATCATTGTTTTCTATCATAACATAGGAAGATTTTAAACCACCTAAGTTGAATCCTTTGTTAGGTGATACACACATAATGGAATGATGGATGCTTTCTGGATCTGCCTTCCATAACGTAGTGAATGCCTCTTTATTGAATAATACATCACGATGAATTTCATCACACACCAACAATACGTTATGTTTGATACAAAGTTGTGATACTTTTTGCAATTCTTCTTTTGTCCAAATTCGTCCACTTGGATTTTGAGGAGAACAAAAGATAAACAATTTTACTTGTTCTTCAATCATTTGTTTTTCCATCGTTTCAAAGTCTAAATAATAACGCATATTTTCTAGTTTTAAGGAATTGCATACAAGACGACAATCACCACGTTCTACTGCTTCCGCAAATGGATCGTAGGCAGGTGTATTGATCATGACAGCATCCCCTGGTTGACAGAAACATTGCACAATATAATGTAATGTTCCACACGTTCCAAAGGTCAATTTCACCCATTCTTTTTCAATATCCACATGATAGCGACGTTTGTTCCAATGAATCAATGCATCATAGTATTCATCATATGTATACGTATATCCATAGTCACCCAATTCTGCACGTTCTACCATCGCTTTTTTGATAGCCGGAGCACATTCAAAATCTAAATCAGCTAAGTCCATTGGAATCGCGTCTTCATTCAATCCAAATTTATTCTTTAGGATGCCATTATCCCATTTTCTACACTTTGATAATTTGCGATTGATTTGATGATCGAAATCATACTTCATATGATTTCACCTCCAAACAAATTAATTCTTTTGGGGTATGATTTAAAGCAACCCCTTTTCCATTTACAATAAGTACATCATCTTCGATACGTACTCCACCAACACCTGGTACATAAATACCCGGTTCACAAGACATAATCATCCCATTTTCTAGTACGGTATCACTAACTTGATTTAGTATAGGAAGTTCTCCATCTCCCATACCCATACCATGTCCAAGTCCGTGTGTGAAGTATTCACCATACCCTGCATCGCTAATAATTCCACGTACATGCGCATCTACTTCTTTTCCAGTAACACCTGCTTTGATAAAGTCTACTCCAGCACATTGTGCTTTTAAGACGATATCATAAATTTCTTTTACTTTTGGATCTGGTGTACCAATACAAATGGTACGTGTCATATCGGATTGATAGCCTTGGTATGTAATCCCAAAATCAATGGTGATAAATTCATGTTCTTGGAAGGTTTTATCCGTTGGACGACCATGTGGCATAGAACCTCTTGTACCACTAGCGACAATGGTATCAAATGCCATTGCACTTGCGCCATTTTTGATCGCTAGATATTGTAATAATGCAGATAATTCATATTCTTTCATCCCCACTTTTACCGTTGATATAGCTTCCATAAAGATACGATCTGTAATCTCACATGCCTTTTTAACAAGAGCGATTTCTTCTTCATCTTTTATTTTTCTAGCAACTTCTAATTCGTTTTCTAATAATACAAGTTGAAAACCAATTTCGTTTAGTTTTACATATTCTTTTACTAAGGTTTGTGATGCCTCGATTGCCAGCTTTCCGTTAGCACCAATGATGTTCTTGATTTCTGCTAGATTGCTGCTTCCTTGTTGGAAAACAATATTTTCAAATCCAGTTGTTGAAGCTTGTGCTTCATTCATATAGCGACCATCCATGATTTGATATACCTGTTCTTTCGTAACCAAAACACTAACTCCACTACCCACTAATGCGCCTAAATAACGTTTGTTGGATTTGCTTTTCACAAGGATGGCATCCACTTCTTTATCGATGAGAATCTGACGTACTGCCTGTATTCTATTTTCTTTCATAATCTTACCTCACATATAGAAGCACTCTGAACCTATCAGAGTGCTTTATTTTTTTATTTAGAAATCCAGATCCATATCATTCAAGAGAGCATCATCATCACTTGAGAAGATATTCTTAACTGGTCCATTAGCGTTTGGTGCAGCACCTTCACCTTCGGCCGCGATACGTGCTTCTTCTTCACGTAATTCCTGACGTTCCATAATCTTAAAGAACGGCCAGTATAACAGAATTGCTAGTACTAATTGTAATCCATTCCAAATTAGAATTTTCCAATCACCATTCGTTAAGAATGCCTCTAGGAATACCCCTACATATGGAGGATCGAATACTGGTTTTGCTAACCAACCATAATGCATCGCAAACATTGGAAGTGTACCGATGATGGCTCCACCAAATACGAATGGAATGAACATGATTGGGTTTAGAATAATTGGTGCACCAAATAGAATCGGTTCATTGATACCGAATAAAGATGGGAATAATGATACTTTACCAATCTTTTTATAACGCTGAGATTTTGACATCATACAAGCAACAACACAACCAATCGTAATACCAGCTCCTGTAAATCCAAAGAATGCACTGGATGTACCTGCTGTATAGAAGTGTGGAATTGGCTGATGAGCTGCATTAGCAGCGATGTTTTCAGCGATGAATGTTAACATAATTGGACGAGTGATTGGTCCAAATACAGAAGAGTGAATACCAAAGAAGAAAATCAAACAAATACAGAAGTTTAAGAATAACACACTCCAAGGATTGTCCATAGAACCAACAAGTGGAGATAAGAACTGTGTTAAAATCTGTGGAGGAAGTACTCCAAATACCTCAATTGATGCCCAACGAATAAGGATAAATACAGCTGCGACAAGAATGGTTGTTGGAATCAATTCGAATGATTTCGAAACGAAATCAGGAACACCCTCAGGCATACGGATCGTTAAGTTTTTCACTTTACAGAAGCGATATACTTCAACAGCAAGCATACCTACTAACATTGCACAGAACAAACCTTTTGCTCCAAAGTTTGAAATAGAAATACCACCTTCTACATTTTCTGCCGCAACGAATAAGAATGCGAATGTAGATAATGTAATACAACCTGGAATGTATAACTTATAGTGATTCCCCAAATTATAAGCGATACACATAACCACGTATACACTCATCATTCCAATCGATAACGTAACAGGTAATCCTAGCAATTCTTCATTGGCAATGATGAAATCACACATTGGTCCAAAGAAGTTACGTACTCCCTCTGCTGGAATCTTTTCAATCATGTTTGGTAAAGCTGGAATGATTGCGAAGAAACTACCTAGAATTGTAAATGGTGTCATCGCAACCATAGATGCCTTTACGGCACTTAAATGTCTTTGTTTATCTACTTTATGCGCTAATGGCATTAAGTACTTGTTCATAAAACCTTCAAATATAGCGAACATAATGCTCTCCTCTCATATACTATTCTTTTATTTTGCGTTTTGTAATTGATGTTTCTTGTATGTTACTAAAGCAAGTTTTAATACAGTAGCTCCATCCATTGAACCATATACATCTTTATCGATTACCGTATATGGAATGTTTTTTGGTTCACAGATAGCTGCAATGAAATCTGTTTTGTGAGATACTTGTGGTCCAACCAATACGATATCCCAGTTATCGATTTCTGATTCTAATGAATCTGCAGGAATAGCAGTGAAATCGAAATCTTCTTCCTTCAATTTTTCACTATCCTTAATTACCTTTTTCATGTTTTGCATCAACATATTTGTGGAGAATCCTCCAGCACAGCATAATAAGATTTTCATTTTATTTTCCTCCTTCTTTTGCTTCAAATACTTCTACTAATGCTTCTATCACATCACGAGCTAGCTGCGCAGTCATGTAATGATCTTGTGCATGTACCATCAACAGACTAATTGGTGTCTTATCTGCATCAGGATCCATTTCAGATTGAATCAATTTTGTTTGAATCTTGTGTGCTTCTAAATCGATTTTACGAGATTCTTCTAAAAGCTCTTTTGCCCCAGCATAATCGCCTTCTTTTACTTTCTTTAATGCTGCAAAAGCTTTTCCCTTACTGTCCCCAGCGGTTGATATAATACCAACGATTTGCATTTCTAACTCTGTCATTTTCCTTTTCCTCCTAGAAATTGAATGCTATCTTCATATGTTTTATCATCGAAATTTTTGATAATTTCTACAAAAATTTCAATGGCATCCTCGATGTCTTGTTTATGTGCAATAGAAAATGCACAATGTCCATAACGTACTGGCAAACAACTTACAACGGTTGGTTTTCCATCACGACTCTTATGAACTTCTCCTCCATCCGTTCCTCCAGCATTGAACATATCCAACTGTAATGGTTTATGTAATTTCTTTGCTGTATCACGAACTAAAGATACTAGTTTTCGATTTGGTGCAAGTGTACGATCGAAATTTGTTTGCATCATACCCTTTCCAATCTGACGTTGATTGGTATGATTTCGTACAAACTCATCATTGAAACAAGCAACATCAATTGGGAATACGACATCTGGATTTACTTTGTATACTGCTGTTTTTGCACCACGTATTCCAACTTCTTCACTTGATGTACCTACCATATAAACTGTATTTGGATGATCGATGTCTTTTAAACGTTTTAAGACTTCTCCAAAGATGTAACACCCTAAGCGATCATCGAATGCTTTTCCAGTTACAATGCCTTGTATATCCATCTCTTCAAAGGAAGTTGTATAGGTTACCATATCTCCTACCTGAATTCCTAAATCGTATACTTCCTGTGCGCTTTGAGCACCTAAATCTACATACATTTTCTCTGCACGTCCATCCACATAAGACGATTGAATGATTCCATGAATTTTTTTACCATCTTCTGTTGTGATACGTACCCGTTGCATGAACTGTGCGAGTGGTTTTACTCCCCCGACGCTCATTAACATAACTTGCCCTTGTTCACTAATGCTACGAACAATAAAGCCAACTTCATCAATATGTGCACAAATCATAATCTTAGGACCTTTGTTTCCTTTTTTGAAAATGATACTTCCCATATTGTCACTATCTACTTCATCTGCATAATCACGCAATTCATTAAGTAATACATCACGTACTTCTTGTTCATTGGACGCAATTCCATCCGCATTGGATAATGCTTCTAAAAATTTTATATTCATAAGTTCCTCCTTTAAAAGTCTAACTTACTTATATTCTTCATAAAGTCTTCATAAGATGAAGAATTACGAATCTTATCAACGAGTCGTTCATCCTGCATTACTTCAAAGAGAACTCTCGATATATTTTGATGTATTTCCAAGTTCCCCTTTTGCAAGTTTACTAAGAAGATAACTTTCACTACCTTGTTTTCTTCTTTTAAATCGTGTTTCACGATTCCTACAGCCAACATATTATGATCAGAACACATTTCAATTGGATGTGGAATCGCAATTCCATTGCTATACACCGTAGACAATACGTCTTCTCTTTGCAATACATATTCGCTATACCCTGCTTGTGCATAACCATTCAACACTAGCGAAGATGACATAGTTTTGATAATCTCTTTATAACTTCCTTCATCTAACATCCAGAAAGCATCTTTGCGAAATAAAGAATGAAAGGTATCTAACTTCAGTTCTTTCTTCCTTTCAATGCCACAGAATTCAAACATATGTTTTATTTTTTGAATATCTTCATCATTTAGCAATTCTTTAATGAGTACCACTGGGACATTGAAGCTATCTTGAAGTTCTTTTATGGTGAAGATGATATCTGGTGAATATCGATGTAAATCTTCCATTTCCATGAAAGAGAACGTAGCGACATCGGCATCGCTAAATAAGGATTCGATTTTTAATTTGATGAGGAAGGCACTTCCTCCTCCAGAGGAACAAACAATAGCAATTTTATTAAAAGAGCGAAGTTTATTGCGATATTCTTTTTCCATATGCGCTGCGAAATGCGTAGCGATAAATCCAATTTCATCTTGTGTAGCCTTTACTTTGTAACGACTCTCTAGCATATTTGCGAACTTAATGGAGATATTAAATATCTCTGGATATTTTGCGCTAATCTCTTGTACCAAAGGATTATCGAAAGAAATACTTTGATGCAAACGATCCACCAATAAGGATACATGGGCAAACAAACTTTGTATAAAATCACGATCTTTTAGAAATGCAGTTTCATATTGTGCATCCGCTTCTTCTAAGAATTTCAAGATATCTTCTTTTAATTCATCATCATAATTTAAGGTCACTGTTTTAGGTTTGGTTTTCATACGCAAGTATTCTGCGATATCCGCAACTTCCCCACGATTGATATCAAGACTACTAATACGTTCTATTTCCTCTTTTAAACTCATGGCAATATCAATATATTGCGAATTATTAAGGGATACTTGTTCATCATTTACAAATCCATTTTTACATAACGCAATTGTAATTTTTAAATAACGATCCAGTTTCATCATCTCTGCGTAATTGGTACTAAGATCATAAGTACGTAATAGTTCAATCAATTTCTTATCGATCAACTTCATTTTTTCTTTATCAATAAGTTCATCGATTTTTTCTTCCACATAGTCATCTTGATCCATCAAGTCCATCAATAAGGCTTTGCGGTTATGATAATCGCCTTCTACACAGATTCCAAAATGTGCTTTGCGATTCAAACATAATTCATATTGTGCTAATCGCTCTTCTACTTTGTTCATATCGAGTTTGATCATGGATCTACTAATTTGTAAGTCATCTGCTAAATCATCTTGTTTTTGATAAGATGGTTGTGATAACAATCGAGTCAAAATCACAAGGATTCGATCTTTGATAGGACTTGTTTGAATATCTTCATCTTGTAGAAAATCAAGCAACTTTTCTTTATCTACAATTTTTAAATAATATCCTTCTTTACGCTTCAATAATATTTCAAATCCATTTTTCTTTGAGATTTGGGTTAAATACTTTATATCATTACTAATGGTTCTCGCACTTACTTGATAACGTTGTGCTAAGTAATCCAAGCTACAATATGCTTTGCTATCCATTAAATCTCTTACAATATTCTTTTCTCTCATAGTTCCTCCTTTCTGTCTATGTGTAAGCGTTAACAGCTTTACATGGACAGTATACCTTGATATTGAAAAATCGAAAAGATTAACAATTTCCATTAAAACATGAAATCATTATCTATATATTTGACATGATTGTATGTACTGCATTCGCAACAATAGATTAGAAAAAGGATACAAAGAGTATCCTTCCTCTAATCTATTCAAATTGAAATCCTTGTTTTATTGCATATAATGCATATGCTTTTAAGAAAGCGTCGGGAAACATTGCACATAACAATTCTGTTTCGCGACTTTGATCACTGGTTGCTTTTGTTACATAATGGTAAATGTAACTTAACAATCCTTGAGAAGATTCTCCTTTTAAGCTTTCCAATGATTCTTTAATAACAAGTTTACTATGTTCATCTCGATGAAAAGTAGTAACGTTATGATCTGC
This sequence comes from Amedibacillus sp. YH-ame6, assembly GCF_053848845.1. NCBI lineage: Bacteria > Bacillati > Bacillota > Erysipelotrichia > Erysipelotrichales > Erysipelotrichaceae > Amedibacillus > Amedibacillus sp. YH-ame6. The sequence continues at coordinate 2,087 of NZ_JBSPEZ010000019.1, read as the reverse complement.
GATTTGTAAGACTTCTTCAACGAGTTCATTGAAGTTTCTTATTTCTAAATCATCAATTTCAAAATCAAACGCGATACGCTCTATTAGTGCTAAAAACGGATGTTCATAGGTTTGATAATCTTCCAACGCATGTTTGATTTCATGATCTACCACTTTCTTCGTTAGTAGTTTCATTTTATCTCTAACCAAAATAACATCTATGTTAAAGAATGCATCTTCCATCTTATCTTCAAAATCTGAAATACATTCTGTTTCCGTAAGAGGAAATGTATAAATGTATCCCCAATATTTACCAAACGCTTTCATCGCATCTTGATACCCTAATTTCATATTGCGCTCAATGCGATCTTTTTCAAACAATAGAAAGCTTCCTAATGGTACATAAGGTTCAATATAAATCGTATCTGGTTGTGGTTTGTGTACTTGATATTTTCCAATACTCTTCAAATCCACCGCAACAATTTCTTCAGCACCCATAGCACGTGCCAATTCAATTGGTACATTATCATGGTATCCACCATCAATGAATTTTTCATCGTTGATGATTTTCATAGGAAATGCTGGGAAACAAGAAGCACTTGCGATAATATAATCTACTACATCTGTTTCACTCATATCTTTTTTTAACATAGGTTGTGCACAGTGTTTTGAAAAATTAACAGTCATACAACCATAATCCAATTTGCTTTCAAAAAACTTCTTAGGATTGTACATATTTTTTACAATTTCTACAAACGGAGATATATCTGCCCCTTTATGATGCAGATAACTTGATAAAAAATCGATATACTTTCCTTTTTGTGACATGATAAGTTCGATATCCATATCCATATTTACACCATTGACCATGACATCCTCTACACTTAAATGTTCCCATAACTGAAGTGCTTTTTCATAATCATTTTGTACAACAAGCACTCCAATAAGTGCACCAATACTTGTACCAGTGACAATATCAAACTTCATGTCCAATTCATTTAAAGCTTTCCAAACACCTATTTCATAGGCCCCCTTGCTACCGCCGCCCCCTAGTACCAATGCCTTTTTCATACGTCTTCCTCCATATCACATAAGGTTAATGAACTTGTTGTAATCGCAGACATACCACTTTGAAGGCAAGTAGCCACATCTTCTTTGGTTTTGATAAGACCACCTGCAATCAGTGGTACATCACAATACTTTTGCATCATAGCTTTCGCATTAGGAATAATTCCAGGGAGTATTTCTACATAATCTGGTTTTAATGTTTCTGCCAACTGTGCACTCTTTAGTAAAGAGCGAGAATCGATAAGAAACACCCTTAAAATAGAAACCGCATGATTCGCTTTTGCGGCTTCGATTGCTTTAGGTTTTGTAGATATAATTCCATCTGCTCGTAACTTTTGACACATATATTGTGTTCCAAAGGTATCATTTTGGACTCCTTTAATCAAGTCCATGTGTACAATCCCCTTTTTATCATGTGCATGTAATTTCATAAAGAGTTCTTCCATAAAGTTGATATGAAAATCCATAAGAATACACCAACAATGTTTTCCAACTAAGAACTTTTCAAATGTTTTCCAATCCGATATCACAGGGATTATCTTTTGATCAATCAAGTTATTTCCTCATTTCCATTGATCTAGAAGCTAGTAAATCCGCACCACTGTCTGCGATATTTTTCACAAGAATATCACCTACTTGAATAGGAGCTTTCACCTCTAGTGTTTTGCATACATTCATTATATCAAAAATTTTACTTTTTGGGATATTTTGTGAACTAATAACTGGTAATAATGGATGTAAACCATCATGAATTCTTACGGTAGTGGTAATCATTCGCATAGGACAGCTTAATTCGCTAATCGCAAATGCTTTTCCTCTTGGACAAGTATTCCCCGTAACAGAAACAACTTCTTCATTATCAAGCTCAATTTCTAAATGACAACTCATCGGACATACGATGCAATCAAGTTCTTTTCTCATAATTTCCTCCATTCCTCCGCGCTTCGCACGCGGGCACAAATATTTTATGAAACTACTACAATTCCAAGTGCTGTTATGCTACCATATAAGAGAGGTAGTATACTACAGAGCACGTGGAG
>NZ_JBSPEZ010000018.1:0-68061 GCF_053848845.1 Amedibacillus sp. YH-ame6 | reverse complement strand
CTGATTCCCTCATCACCGATTACTGATAATGCCTTTATCTATGATGATCTGCCATTTTAGTGAGAGATTTTATTTTCGCTTATGTTTCATCTTTTTTGAGACATTTTCAAAAACGGTTGACATATCTAATTTTTATTTTTTATACATTTTTTTCCTATTATGTTATGCACGATAAAATCCTTTCCAAATGCAGTGCTAAATATCCAATTTCATTATCTGGAAGATTTTTACTTAATGTTTTTGAGAGAGCCTCACATACATCCTTGGCCTTCTCATAAGCAAATGGAAATTTTTCTTTCGTAAACTCACTAATATCCATTTGTAACTTCTCATTTGTATTCAATCGCAATATCAAAAACTTAATATGATTCATCAAACGAACATACGATATGGATTTTGTATCGATTGTAATACCCAGATCTTGTTGTAAACTATCAATACTTTCATGGATGATGCGTGTTGCCTCCATGGTATCACTTACTTTGTTTGCAGAAATAGCAGAATGCACATGCAATGTAATATACCCAATTTCATCTTCGTTGATTGTCTTTGATATCATTGTTTCTATGATATCTTTTCCCTTTTCAGCTACTTCATATTCATCAGGAAACAATAAACGTATATCATTTAGAAATGGATTGGAAGGCATTAAATCATCCTCCATCCTTTTGATGGCATAACAAATATGATCCGCTAATGGCAACAAGACTCCCTCATCTACTTTTTCAAATTTCTCTTTTGCTAAATAAATGATTTCCGAAGCAATCTCTAAATAGATAGGATCCATTTGATACAAAAGTTCACTCGATCTTCTTGCATCATTGTTATCTTTTTGCATAATGTATTTTTTTGCTTGTTTGCTAACTTCAAATTCTTCATCGACTTTTCTGCCAAAGCCGATACCCTTAAACATAACAACCACTTCTTGTTGATTGTGGGCTGCAAGGATTGTATTATTGTTCAACACCTTAATCACTCGATACATTTGCCTTCCACCTTTCTTAATCACGGATGAGTTTCATCATGACTTCCCCTCTGCTCATTGATTTATATGTTTTTTCAATTTTATAATCATCTGAGAGATTTGTAAATACCACAAGTATATTTTCGCAAGTTGCTTCTTTTTGAATATAACGTAAATCTGCATTCCATAATACATCACCTTTTGAAACAGTCTGCCCGACTCTTACTAGAAGTTCAAATCCTTCTCCTTTGAGATTGACAGTATCTGTACCAAAATGAAGCAACAACTCTATACCATTCTCAAGCAATAGACCAATTGCATGCTTTGTTGGATAAATCATAGTTACAACTCCTTCACATGGCGCAACAATCAAACCATCGTTAGGTTTTACCATCACTCCATCACCAATCAGTTTTTGCGCAAACATCTGATCACAGGATTCTTCGATTGCCATGACTTCCCCATCTACAATACACCCAATTTCAACATTCCCCAAACATAATGATACTTGTTCTTCTTCCATCTCATCTTTTGTCGTATGCAATAAATATTCTTTGATATTTGTACGAATCATCGAAGCCTTCGGACCAAATATGATTTGTAGTCCATTTCCATGCATAATAATCGCTGCTGCTCCAGCCTGTTTCAACAACGCTTTATTTACCTTTGCACTATCATTGATGGTAAGTCTAAGTTTCGTAATACAACTATCTAGATTACTAATATTATCACGTCCACCTACACCCACAACAATACGTTGTGCCTGTTTATCAATCACATAGGAATCACTTTCCTGTTTATCCTTCTTATTATGAATGGTAAGAGCCAATAAATCTTGCGCCCCTCCTCGCCCAATCGTCTTTAAATTAAAACGGACTATCATAAACTTAAATACAAAATAGTATAAGCAGAAATAGAAAAGCCCTACTGGTATTGCCAAATACCAACTTGTCTTATCATTCCCTTGTAAAACTCCAAACACAATAAAATCCAACAGTCCACCCGAGAACGTAAGTCCAATCGTGATATTCAATATTTGTGCCACCATATAAGCACTTCCCACAAAGATGACATGTATCACATACAAAATAGGCGCAGAGAATAAAAACATAAATTCTACAGGTTCCGTAATTCCTGTTAACACGCTTGTCAAACATGCCGTTAAAAGGAAACTTCCCACAATTTTTTTATATTCTTTCTTACAACAGCGATACATTGCCAAACCAGCTCCTGGCAACCCAAAGATCATAAACAGAAACTCTCCCGTAAAATAACGAGTTGCATCTGCACTAAAATGTATGGTATTAGGATCCGCTAATTGCGCAAAGAAAATATTTTGTCCTCCATAAATCATCGTTCCATTTACTTCCATTGATCCACCAACAACCGTTTGCCAGAAAGGCAAATAGAATACATGGTGTAACCCAAATGGATTTAATATACGCTTAATACAACCAAACACAAAAGTTCCAATATACCCTGACTGCGTTATAAAGTCCCCTGCTGAAAATATCATATTTTGAAAGAACGGCCAAATATAATACATCAAGAAACCCACAAACAAATATACAACTGCAGATATAATAGGTACAAAGCGCGTACCTTCAAAAAACGATAATACACTTGGTAGCTCGATGCGATAGAAACGATTATGTAAATACGCAACCCCTAAACCAACAAGAATGCCACCAAACACTCCCATTTCTAAAGATTGAATCCCACATACAAAATTGATTGTCCCATCCACTACATCACTTGCTATCTTACCATCCACGATTCTTCCATCCGCAACCAACATTCCATTGATGGTCGTATGCATTACTAAAAAGGCTACGATTGCGGAAAGTGTCGCAATCTCTCGCTCTTTTTTTGCCATACCCAAGGCAACCGAAGCTGCGAATATAATCGGTAGATTATTAAATATTGTACTACCTACTTTTGTTGTCACCTGTAACACATCATGCAAAAACATCCCCTGCCCTAAAATTCCTTCTAAATGCAGTGATGCAATGGTTGCTTCATTTGTCAAACAACTACCCAATCCCAAGAAAAGTCCAGCAATGGGCAATAAGGCAATAGGCAACATAAAGCTACGTCCAACACGTTGCATGATCCCAAATAAATTAGATTTCATAAGCTCTCCCATATCTCAATGATAATTATTACATTTGAACATTGTATCGTCAATCGTTTTGTTGCACAAAAAGAAAAGCAGTATGCTATACACACTACTTTATGCTTCTTCTCTTACTTTACCACAAATTGGATAATTTGCACAACTTGGATTACATGCTTTTTCCGCCATAATTCTAAGGCTCGGTGGAATAAAGGCTGTGATTTCATCATCATCATAACCCACAACAAAACTTTTTTCATTGATCATAATTGGTCTTTTTAAAATACTTGGATTCTTCTGAATCAAATCCACTAATTCTTTCACGGATAAATCGTCCAAATCTTTGTTTAATTCTTGAAATACTTTGGAACGTGTAGATATGATATCTTCCGTACCATTTTCGCTTCTCTGTAAGAGATATTTAATCTCCTCTTCTTTTAATAGAGTCGTAAAAATATTTTTCTCAACGAACTTCATATCGTTGTCTTTGAGCCATTGTTTTGCTTTTCGACAGCTTGCACATCCTGGTGATGTATATAAGATAATCATCTATATCTGCCTCCTTTTGGTTTCACCCCTCTATTATATAGTATAGTGTTTTTTATGGAAAGCGAAATTTCAAGTTTTTTGTTTTCCTCTTGCCAAGTATTCGTTGTGATAGTATGATAATACTGTTAATACATATGCAATGAAAAAGTAAGAGTAGAATGTTATGGATGCTAAGTAGAGAACTGATGGTTGGTGAAAGTCAGTACACCTAATATTTGAAGTGGAACTTTCGAGCATACTCATCCGAGCGGAAACTCACCGTTATGAGAAGTGGCTTCACATGAAGCAAGTTGGGTGGTACCACGCTATATGCGTCCCTACAGGGTACTTTTTTTATTTTATAGGAGGATATTTATGAAACGAATGCTGAGTGGCATTAAGCCAACAGGAAGATTAACATTGGGAAATTATATTGGAGCCATCCGTAATTTTGTGGAGTACCAAGAAGATTATGAAATGTACGTATTCATCGCCAATATGCATGCTATTACCGTTCCTCAAGAACGTGCAGAACTAAAACAAAATACAAAGGATTTAATTGCTTTATATCTAGCTGCGGGTTTAGACCCAAACAAAGCGACCATCTTTTTACAAAGTGATTTACCTCAACATGCAGAATTGGGTTGGATTATGACGTGCAATTCCTATATCGGAGAAATGCAGAGAATGACGCAATACAAAGATAAAACCGCAAAAGGTGAAACTGGTATCACTGCCGGTTTGTTTACTTATCCAGCTTTAATGGCAGCCGATATTCTATTATATGATGCGGATTATGTACCCGTGGGACTTGACCAAAAACAACATGTAGAACTTACAAGAGATTTGGCAGAACGTTTCAATCATCGTTATGGAGATACCTTCGCAATCCCTGAACCATTGGTAGCTAAAGTAGGAGCGAAAATCTATTCCCTCCAAAACCCAACAAAAAAGATGTCAAAATCAGAAGACAACCCAAAAGGTACCATTGATTTATTAGATGAACCTGCAGTTGCTCGTAAAAAGGTTATGTCTGCAGTTACGGATTCTTTAGGAGTTGTGAAATATGATGTGGAACAACAACCTGGAATTTCCAATCTTCTTATGATTCTTTCTTCCTTAACAGGAGAAGAAATAGAATCCATTGTTAAACGTTATGAAGGAAAAGGCTATGGAGATTTCAAGAAAGAAGTTGGTGAAGCCGTATTTAACTTCCTTACTGATTTACAAAAGAAATACAAAGACATCCTAAGTAGTGGTACGTTAGAAAAAGTAATTACCGAGGGAAACGACAAAGCTCGAGCAATTGCGCAAAAGAAACTTATGAAAGTAAAGAAGAAAGTTGGATTTCAATTGTTCAACTAAAGCAAATGGAGGATGTCCTAAGACAACCTCCATTTTTTTATTCAAGATTTAATTTGCGATTCGCAAGAACCACAGATAGAACATGGAATACTACCATAGATATAACGGTAAGAATCGTTGAGGATATAAATATCAATTCTACATATTGCCATACATCCGACAATAATGGATTAGAGGTATTCATGATATCCATCAATTCTGGATCAATCCAAATATCAACTCCTAGCATAATAATACTCAATATGCTTTGAATAACATAGATAATGATAGCAGCTACAATCGAAAACAAGATTTTATTCGTATTTTGCGTTTGTCCTATCATCATAGACGTAAATGCCATTTGAACATAAGAAATATAGCTAATGGCAAGCATCGCAATAATCCAAATGAGTGCCTTTGTACTATCTACTCCATTTATTGCGAACACTTCACTTATTTGATCTAAGAAAGATTTAACCCCTCCTTGATAGAAGGCAAGGAATACACCAAGGATTACTACTGCTGTCGCAATCACCATAAACACAACAGATGTAAGTTCCTTAGATAAAATGATTTGATTTCTTGTGACTGGAAGAGTGTGTGTTAAATACCCTTCATCTTTCAATACATTAAAGTAAAATTGTTTGATTGCTACGATCAATGTCCAAACAACAACCGCAATCAGCGCAAATATACACATCGTAACCATAAAAGAATAGACAACTGATACCACAGGAAATGCATCTACTACATATTTCATCCCGCGTGTTGCTAATGCAAATCCTAACGCAATCAAATACATTGGCAACAAACTTTTTCCTTGAGACTTTATATCATACTTTAATAATTTCCCTAACATCTGAATTCCTCCCTAAAAATTTCATCAATAGATTTCCCACTCGCATTACGCAATTCATCCGCAGATGTATTCTTCACAATTTCACCTTTGGAAATAAATACAACATCATCCAAGATCCGTTCAATATCCGCAATTAAATGTGTAGATATTAAGATTGATGCATCTTCGTTGAAGTTTGCTAAAATGGTATCCAAGATATAATCACGAGCAGCTGGGTCAACACCCCCAATTGGCTCATCAAGAATATACAACTGTGCATTTCTACTCATTACCATAATCAACTGTACTTTTTCTTTTGTACCTTTTGACATCGTCTTTAATCGATCATTTTCATCGATTTCAAAGTCTGCCAACAACTTATGTGCTTTTTGTTCATTAAAGTCTTCATAGAAGTCTGCGAAATAAGCAATCAGTTCTTTAACTTTCATATTGAAACTCAAATAGCTTCTCTCTGGTAAATATGAAATTACTTTCTTACTATTCACTCCTGGTTTTTCACCATTGATTAACACATTACCAGTCGTTGGAACTAATAAGTCATTGATGATTTTTATCAACGTTGATTTCCCACTTCCATTAGATCCCAACAATCCTATAATCTTTCCTTTTTCAATATTCAAATTTACTTTTTTTAAAGCTTCCTTGTTTCCAAATCGTTTACTTACATTTTTAATTTGTACAATACTCATTTCTTCTCTCCCTTTCTAACATCCCTAATGAATGTGAATAATTCTTCATCTTCATACCCCAACGATTTCATCGCTTTCAGAAATTCTTCCACCTTTTCGACAGCCAATTCTCTTTTCAACTGTGCGATCACATGTTTATCTTCCGTTACAAACCGTCCATTTGTACGTTCTGTAAATACTAACCCTGCACTTTCTAACTCTGAAAAGGCGCGTTGCATAGTATTCGGATTGACTCGATAACTTGCTGCTAATTCTCGTACAGAAGGAAGTTTTTCTCCTTCATGGTATTTCCCCGATATGATATCCAATTTAATCAAATCAAGAATTTGAAGATAAATCGGGCGCTCATTACTGAAATCCGTAATCATTACACCACCTCCTGTGTCACTGTATTAAGTGCTTAACACAATAATACAGCACACTCTGTTTTTTGTCAACACCCAATGCAAAAAAAGTCTATCTACTAAGATAAACTCTTTCTACCATATCAGCACTCCTTTTATATACTCCCTATGATAAAAGGCAAAAACAATACAATAACAATTACAACTTTCTCAACCGATGGATGTATAAAATCATCATAATCCTCGCATCCTTTGTAACGTTTCTTCCATAGATATACATGTAGCATAACGACCCTTCCATAGGAAATCGTTATAATAGTGATAACTTTCTTCTGCGCTCATATATTTATTATCAACTGTTGAATTCGCAAAAGCAGGCACGATGATTTGAAATCCATGTTCAAATCCACACTTTACATTCGCATCAATACAATATTCACTCTGTAATCCCGTAATGATAAGTTCTCTTTCTTTCTTACCTTTTAAATAATCCAATAACCCCGATTCCTTAAAAGCACTATTCACTTTCTTATCAAAGATCTTTTCATCTGCCTTAGGCGCAAATGGTTCATAGATGTCAAACGCATCGCATCCTCTTACAAGTTCTCCACCCTCTTTATCTTGATGGCGAACATAGATTACTTCGATATTATTCACACGAGCAGATTCAATCAACTCTTTGATATTTGATACCAACGCATCAAATGCATACACATCGCTCTTCATAATACCTTTTTGAGTATCAATGACTAATAAGACCATATTTATAATCCTCCCTTTCACTAAAAAAGAGACTTTCGTCCCTTACATCTTATAAAATTCCTGTTAGAAAAGTAATTAAAACAACAATTCCTAACACAATTCGATAGTAACCAAAAACTTTGAAATCATGTTTCTTAATATAGCTCATTAAGAATCGAATAACAATTAAGGAAACGATGAAAGCAGAAATCATACCCACAATAAGGAGTGTAAGTTCTGTTCCTGTAAATCCAAATCCGAATTTCACAATCTTTAACAAGCTCGCTCCAAACATAACTGGAATCGCAAGGAAGAACGTAAATTCTGCCGCAATGGTACGACTAACACCAATCATCAAGCCACCAAGAATGGTTGCGCCAGAACGACTTGTCCCTGGAAAAATTGCGGCGATTAACTGAAATCCACCAATCAACAAGGCATCTTTATAAGACAACTCAGCTAGTGTAGTAACACGTGCGCGTTTTCCTTTGTTTTTATTCTCGATAAACAAGAAGGCAATACCTACCAATACCAACATGATCGCAACTACCCAACCATTGTATAAATATTTTTCTAGTATATCATCGAACGCCAATCCAATAATAGCCGCAGGAATACAAGCAACCAAGATTTTTCCCCATAAATTCATAATATCATAACGAACGAATGGACGATTTTTATTCTTTAGATTAAATGGAAAGATTTTGTGCCAAAACAATAATACAACTGCTAAGATGGCACCCAATTGGATAACCACAAGAAATACACTCCAAAACTCTTTTGATACATCCATTGGCATAACTTCTTCTACCAATATCATATGTCCTGTACTACTGATTGGTAACCATTCCGTGATTCCTTCAATAATACCATATATAATCGACTTTAAAATTTCTAACATAATACTCCTCCTGTTTCATTTTAATATTTTACACGTTGCTTTACAAAAGTACAATCTTTCGTTTGCTTTATAACGAAATTGAAAGAATATTATTTCGCAAGTACTTCGTTTACCATATCCTTAAACATTTTTCCTCGTACTTCATAATTTGGAAATTGATCGTAACTAGAACATGCTGGTGACAATAAAATCACATCTCCTGGTGCACTGATACGAACCGCTTCATTAAGTGCCTCTTGCATAGTTTCTTTTGTAGTTACATTATGGAAGATATCTTTGAACTGTTCTTTTGTTTCTCCAAAAGAAATACATTGTTTCACTTGTTCATCAAATGGTTTTAAATCATCAAAGCTAATACCTTTGTCATGCCCCCCTGCCAATAAAATAATATTCTTGGTAAAGGATTGTAAGGCTGCCACAACTGCATGGGTATTTGTAGCTTTGGAATCATTATAAAACTTAACTCCATCTTTTTCACCAATGTATTCTAAACGATGTTCTACTGGCTTAAATGCACGTATTGCTTGTTGAATGTCCTCGACACTTACACCGAGTTTGAATGCCATACAACTAGCCACCATAGCATTGGATAAATTATAATCCCCCACTACTTTTAAATCGGCTTCATCAAATAGCTTCATATCTTTTAAATATACACTACCTTCATGTCGATATAATTCTACATCATCTCTCACAAGTGAAAAATCGATTACTTGACATGGGATTTTAACTGCATACTTCATCAAGGTTTCATCATCTACATTACGTAAAAACCAATCTTCACCTTTACAGTTCTCATAGATTCGCATTTTAGATTCATAATACGATTCTACACTTGGCATGTAATCCAAATGATCAGGCGCAAGATTACAAACAACACTCACGGTTGGACGAAAAGTATCGATTCCTAATAATTGAAAATTACTCAATTCTAGCGCAACATCTTTTTCCTCACCTTCAAATTCAAAGGCTTGTTCACTCAATGGTACTCCAATGTTTCCTGCAACAAGTGCTTTATGATTATATTCTAACATCTCATACAACATCGTCGTAATCGTTGTTTTTCCATTGGTTCCTGTGATCGCACCATAATGAAATTTCGATGCATAACGATATGCGATCTCTACTTCCGTTAAAATCTGTACTTGATGATCCACAAAATATTTCACAAAAGGTACGGTATATTTAATCCCTGGATTCTTTACAACAAATGCATACTCACAGTGCTTTAAAGTTTCAGGATGTCCTTGATCATATACTTCCATCCCTTGTTGAATAAGTTCTTCTTTTTCTTTGATTTCATTCATATCCGTTAGGATTACATGAAATCCATGACGATGTAAAAGCTTCGAAACTGCAATACCACTTCTAGCCGCTCCAATCACCAATACGTTTCTTTTCATGTTATATCACCCCTAGCCATAATCCTATAGCTGCTAGTACAAAACCAATACTCCAAAACATAATCACTACTTGTGTCTCTTTCATTCCACCTTCTTCAAAATGATGATGAAGAGGTGCCATACGGAAGATTCTTTTCTTCGTACGTTTATAATAGGTAACCTGAATCACAACAGATAACATTTCCATTAAGAACACGCCACCAATCACTAACAATAACAATTCTTTTTTCAAAATCATAGCGGATGCCGCAATCAAACCACCAAGGGCGAGAGATCCTGTATCCCCCATAAAAATTTTCGCAGGATGAATATTGAATCGCAAATATCCCAAAAGACTTCCACTGACCGCTAACAAGAACATTGCTAAATCGCTATTTTCTTGTAGTAAGGCGAAGATGATAAAAGGCGCAATCGCAATAAGAGAAGTCCCAGCACAAAGTCCATCTAAACCATCTGTAAAGTTGACCGCATTACTCTCTGCCGTAAACATGATAAAGATTAACACAAAGTACAAGAATCCTAGTTCAATTGTCATATGGAACACTGGTATTTCTACAAATGTAGCCGCCATGGATTGATAAAACAAATAAAAGACAATAGCTAGTACAGATTGCATTAGAAATTTAACTTTCGGTTTTAATCCATCGTTATTCTTTTTCACAACGATTAAGAAATCATCAATAAACCCAATCATCGCATACCCAAGATATGCAAAGACTACAATTAACATTTCTTTTGAAAAGAATGCTTTATAATCCAAGATTAACAATACCAATACTGGGACAATTACAAAGACACACCCACCCATGGTTGGCGTTCCTGTTTTTGCCATATGGCTTTTTGGTCCTTCTTGTCGAACACTTTGTCCGAATTTAATTTTATGTAGAAACGGAATGAGGATTGGCATGACAATGAAGGTCGCTACCAAACTACATCCGAATGCAAGTAGATATTTTAATTCCACTCTAGTTCCTCCTTATATAGCAACTTGTATATACAAGAGCGATCAGAAAAGGGGTATTCCACTCCACGAATGGTGATGGTATCCTCGTCTCCTTTTCCAGCGATTATTATTATATCATCTTTTTGGGCAATTTTAACAGAATGTTTTATCGCAAAATAACGATTCTCAAAAATCCTTACATTATCATGTGGATGAAGACACATATCTTCTAGAATTTTATATACACTTTCTCCTCTAGGATTATCACTTGTATAAATCGCAATATCACTATACGTAGAGGCTACATCCGCCATCATAGGACGTTTACTACGATCGCGATCTCCCCCACATCCAATCAGTGTTATGATTCTTCCCTTTTTCACAAGATTCGCAAATTCTAAAAGATTCTTTAACGCATCATAGGTATGCGCATAATCCAACCAAATATAAAAATCATTTGCCTCTATTAGTTCCATTCTTCCCGCAACACCCTTCATTCCACCAACCAAGTCTTGTAAACGCTCATAACTTGTCCCTAATCGATGCACCGCTATTAATGCTTCACATAAATTATAAATATTGATCATTCCCAACAAAGGCGCACGATATGGATATCCTTGAACCTCAAACGCAATATCATGATCACTAAGCATAACTTTACGAATAGGAAAATGTGCTTGATCCATACCAAAACAAATACAATTATAATTCGCTAGATGAACAAGCTCTTGCATATATGGCATATCTGCATTATAAATGATGGCGCCATTGGTCTTTAAGTATTGACGCAATTTAAACTTTGTATAGCGATAATGTGTTGAAGTTAAATGATAATCTAAATGATCTCGTGTGATATTGGTATATAAAATCATATCAAAGTTAATAAAACGTATACGATTTTGATCAATTGAATGTGAACTTACTTCCATTACTATATAATCACATCCAAAGTCCAATGCCTTTTGAAACCATTGCGCGAGTTGAAAACACCCAGGAGTCGTATTATGTGTTCTTTCTATCAGTTGATGATATTTTATAAATCCAGTCCCAATCTGCAATACCCTTTTCTCTTCCATTTCCAATAATTGTGTAATATAAGAGGCAACACTTGTTTTCCCACTTGTTCCCGTTACCCCAATAACACATAACGCAGTACATAAGTCTCCATAAAACCTATTGATCAACACCCCTACAACAAATTCAATATGTGCCACTCTATATACATGTTCTTGTTGCAATTCTTGATCACATAACACAACTCCACCATTCTTTAATGCTTCCTTTGCGTATTCTTTCGCATGTTCACTATGATCACGTAACACAAATACCCAATCTTTTTGGATTTCTTTACTATGGTCACTGATCCCTTTTACAATCCTATCATCTTGACAAGGAATTTGTAGTGCTTCCAATAGTTTACTTAACGTTATCGTCTCCAAGATAAATCCAAACCTCCCCTCCCTGTGAACTGAAGGTTGTGCCAGCTTCTGGCATTTGTTCTAACACAGTATCTCCTTCACCAATAAAACTAAAACGTATACCTTCTTGTACTACATCTTTTTTCTTCTTCCCAACGAAATCCGCAACTTTGATATTTTCTGTTTCTGGCCATACCAATTTCTTTGGTATTTGATCATCTACTTTCTTGACTCCTAAATAAGGCAAGATATCCTCATAACAAGCTTTTGCGATTGGCGCAATCACCGTTCCCCCGTATTGAATATTGTTTTGTGGACTATCGGCCGCAATATAAAGTACGATTTCTGGATCATCAATTGGTGCCGCAGATAAGAAAGATAGAATATAACTAGAACTTGAATAAACTCCATTTTCTGCCTTTTGTGCAGTTCCTGTTTTTCCACCGATTTTATATCCTTCTAAATAGGCTTGTTTACCACCACCATTGGCTACAACACTCTCTAATGCATAACGCATTTTCTTACTTGTATCTTCACTAATTACTTTACGTTTGATGGTTGGTTTATATTCTAATATCGGATCATGGGTAATCGGATCATTGATACTTTTTGTAATATATGGTTCATATAAAGTTCCACCATTCACAATCGCAGAGAATGCAGTAACTAACTGAATTGGTGTTACACTCAATCCTTGTCCAAAGGCTACGGTTGCTTGTTCTACTTCTCCCATCGCACTCTTTTTAAACATAATTCCCTTAGATTCTCCAGGTAAATCTATTCCTGTCTTCTCTCCAAATCCAAATTTTTTCACATACTCATATTCATTATCTAACCCTAAACGTCTAGAGATTTCCACAAACCCTGGATTACTAGAGTTCTCAAGCACTTGTAAGAACGTCTGTTGTCCATGTCCTCCAGCTTTCCAAGACTTGATTCTAGCACCCCCTACCATTTCATACCCTTTGTCATAGTAGGTATCTTTAAACATATCAAACAAATTTAATTCTAAAGCTGACGCAAAGGTTACTGACTTGAAAGTAGAACCAGGCTCATAACTCATCCAAATAGGAAGATTTCGATTATAAATATCACTAGAATACTCTTGATATTTATTTGGATTATAGTCTGGCTTAGATACCATCGCCAATATCTCTCCTGTTTTTGGATTCATCGCTAGTGCTAAACAACTCTTCGGCTTGTATCGTTTCACAAGATTGTTCATTTCTCGCTCTACGATATCTTGTATCAACGCATCGATGGTTAAAACGACATCCATTCCTCTTCCAGGGGCCTCATAAGATTCATTGTATAATTCAACGTTGTGTCCTTTCGCATCAAATGGAATGTTTAAGGCACCACTTTGTGCAGTAAGAATATCATTGTATTGTAACTCTAAACCCGCAAGTCCTTGATTATCAATCCCAGTAAAACCTAATACTTGCGCAAGATAATTGTTATTAGGATAATTACGCAAGGAATCTTGTACCAAGTATACCCCTGGCAAATCCAAAGCCTCTAATGCATTTGCTTTCTCATTACTAATAAGTCTTCCTTCTGGTTGTATCTTTTGTGTACTTACCTTTTTACTAATCGTTTCATAAATCTTTTTTTCATCTGCCTCCAGTATCTTCGCAAGTTGTTTCGATGTACCACTTGCGTCTGTAATTTGAGCAGGCACCACCATCACCGATGTACTTGGGATATCATGAGCGAGTACAGTTCCATTTTTATCAAGAATCGACCCACGTAATCCTGCCACCGTAAAATCCCTCTCCCAAAGATTTAAGGCTTTTTCCATGATGTCCGTATGATGAAAAATTTGTTCGTACCCAAGTTTACCTAAGATGCATGCAAATATCATCATTGCACATAAGAATATAATATGTATTCGACTCTTTACTTTACCACGGATCATAATATCACCTCGTTGTATCTTATGACAAAGACATATAAAAAATGATAACGAAATAGAAAACACTCGAATCCTAGGATTCGAGTGCTCATTTATTCCATTTTTACTTTTATAATGCTATCTTTATCAATCGTCTTACCTTCTGCAATATCTTGACTTACCACAACTCCTGAACCATCCATTTCTACAGAAATACCAGTCAATTCCCAGAATGCAGTAATATCCTTCTTTGTCCAACCACTCATATTTGGCATTGTGATAACTGCCCCGTCGGTTAAGATAAAGACATTTTGATTTGATACAATCGTAGAATTACTAGCAGGATACTGCTTAACTACACTTGTTCCGTCTCCAATTACAATCTGTCCAACCTTCATATCTACTAGCTTATTTTTCGCATACTCCAAAGTATGGTTGGTAATAGAAGGCATTGTATAATCTTTCCATTCGGAATAAGTTTTCTTTTCTTCAGATGTATTTGTATTACTAGCAACATTAGCTGCGACAAGTGCTGCACGCATAACATCTTTCATAGGAGAACGATCAAAGTCAATGATATCAGAACCTTGGAAACAATAATACACCATGACTTTCGGATCATCATAAGGCGCTGCCATCATAACCGAACTTGTCCAAATTCCTGAATTATATCCTTTTTCTGCCGTGGCAACTTCCCCTGTACCAGTTTTCGCAATGACACTTACATCATCTAAACGATATGCATGTCCTGTCCCTTCACTATCTTCCACAACTGTCTTCATCAAACTACGCATATATTCACTCGTTTTTTGTGAAATTGGAGTTCCTACTTGTTTTGTGCCATATTGTTTGATGATTTTATTGGAATTGGCATCTGTGATACGTTCCACAACATATGGACGCACCATTTTCCCATCGTTTAAAATTGCTGTATACGCTTGTGCCATTTGAAGGGCATTTATTTGTATTGCCTGTCCAAATCCAACAGATAATTTATCGGATGGATAAGTCCAACTCATGCCCCCAGCCTCATTGTTCACAAAAGGAATCGCAACTTGTTTTACAAAGCCAAACTTTTCCACATACTCCTTGTACACCTCGGGATTCATATACTTTGTAAGTAATTCACAAATCCCTATATTACTAGAAATCGTAAATCCTTTATCAAATGATAAACTACCATGATCCCTCCCCATTGCATCTGTAATTTTTGCGTACGGCCCATCGTTTGCGGAGGTACGATAAATTTTACCATCTCCATCTACATTATAATAGAAAGTTCCACTCGAAAAACTCGTGTCATAGGGATACACCCCAGAATCGACAGCCGCCGCATACGTGATTCCTTTCATAACTGAACCTGGTTCATAAAGGTACATAGCAGGAACATTGGTTCCATTCTCTGCAGAGCCTTCTCGTGTATTCAAATCATAAGTTGGATACGATGCATATCCTAATATTTTCCCAGTTTCCACTTCCATAGCGATTCCCCAACCTATTTTACCTGATTTTTTCACCGTCTTTTCTAGACTGCTCTGTAACGTAAGTTGAACGTTTCGATCAAGGGTAAGTGTTACATTATTCCCATCTTGTTCATATTCTTTTGTATATGGTGTACCTGGAATGATATTTCCATTCACATCTTTTTGATAGGTTTCTAATCCATCTGCCCCTGTCAAATACTCGTTTAATGTACTTTCAAGTCCTTGTACACCTGTTAGCATTTCATCTGTATCACTATATTGTGCAAATCCAATAAGTTGGGAAGCAAATATACCATTTGGATAATTTCTTTTTACAGACTTTTCAAAGGAAATTCCTTGTAATTCTAAAGACTCAATGCCTTCTTTAACATTCGTACTTAAATTCTTTCCTTTTGTGCCTAAGTAGGTTTGATAGCTTCCTTTTTCCTTAGCGTCACTTAGTTTTTGATAAATGTCATCTTCACTCATATCAAGTTTCGTTGCTAATAGTCTTGCGGTTTTACGAACATCCGCAACATAGGCTGGCTTATCACCAATCCCTTTACGCGATTTATCTAGATACGCAATGATTGTATAAGAATCTTCATCCTGTGCGATTACTTCACCTGAACGATCATAAATGGTTCCACGTTTTCCCTTAATGACATTCGTATTTGAAATAGAAGAATCTTTGTATTCCTTTATATTGATACCACTACGTAGATGCGTATGTGTAACCATAGTAAAAAGGACATTGGAAATAACGATTGCTCCAATAATCCCCATTATGATTAGTGTAAAAAATAAAGTTCGATTGCTTCTTTTGGGATTCATTTAATCACGCCTTTATTACTTGGAAGACTCATCTTCGATTGTCACTATATTTCCTTGATTATAGCTAATTCCTTCGGATTCAACCATACCTACCACTCGTTCGCGGTTTTCAAGGTTATTTACATCCGTTTCAAGATTTGCGACAGCAGCTTTTAAAGTACCTGCCTTTTCTTGAATATTTTGTGCTTCTTTTTGCAACATAATATTGTATGACTGAAGTCCAAAAATAGCGCCAAGATACATAAAAATTGACAATGTAAATACTAATGTCGCTATTGCCTCGATTCTTAATCTTCTTTTTCTTTTTACTAATTTTGCCTTCGCCATATAACTCACCTTACTCTTTCAATTATTCGAAGTTTAGCGGAATGAGAACGATTGTTTTCTTCTAGTTCTTCTTCATTCGCTGTAATTGGTTTGCGATTCACCAAACGAAACGGTACTTCTTCCATATCCTTTGGAAGGATAGGAATACGTTTATCCACTTTTTTAGGTGTCGCAACTTTATGGAATGCTTCTTTTACAATGCGATCTTCCAAGGATTGGAAGGATATCACACAGAGTCTTCCATTTACGTTTAACATGTCTAGTGCATCCTGTAGGACTAACTCAATTTCTTTTAGTTCATCATTCACCGCAATTCGTATTGCTTGAAATACTTTCTTTGCAGGATGTCCTTTTTTGTTTAGCACTTTGGATGGTAAAGCAGATTTGATGACATCTACCAACTCAAAGGTTGTTTCTATTGGTTTTGTTTCTCTTTGTTTTTCAATTTTTCTTGCGATTTGTTTAGCGAAGTTTTCTTCTCCATATTGATAGAAGATACGAACCAATTCATGATAATCATATGTATTAACGATATCATAAGCACTAATTGCTTGTGTTTGATCCATTCGCATATCCAATAACGCATCGTAACGATAACTAAAGCCTCGTTGTGCATCATCAAATTGTGGAGATGAAACTCCTAAATCTAGTAACATACCATCAAAATGTTCAATGCCTAATTTATGTAATTCCTGTTTCAAGTTTGAAAACTGATTATGAATCAGGGTGAAATTGTCACCAATTTCATGTAAACGTTGTGTAGATTCTGCAATTGCTGTTTCATCTCGATCGAACGCATATAGGTGACCTTGTGGAATGTGTTTTAGTATTTCACAACTATGTCCACCTCTTCCTAAGGTTCCATCTACATAAATACCATCGGGTTTTATATGTAATCCTTCGATACATTCTTCTAAGAGAACGCTGTAATGTTTACTCATAACATGAACTCCGTAAGATTTTCTGCGATTTCTTCAAACGTCGCATTTGCTTCATCATCCACTGGATCCCATTTCTCTTTGGACCAAATTTCTACATGATTAGCAGCACCAATGACCATACATTCTTTTACCAATTCACCAATACGAATGAGCGGTGCAGGTATCAAGATACGCCCTTGACCATCAATTTCACATTCAGCAGCTTTGCTCGTCATCATACGTACAAACATACGAGCATCTTTTTTTGTAGAAGGCAGTTTTAACAACTGTTCATAAATTGTCTGCCATTGCTCATTGGTATAGATCGTAAGACAGCCATCAAGACCTCTTGTGACAATTACCTGTTCACCAAGTTCCTCACGGAATTTGGCTGGGATAATAATACGACCTTTTTTATCAATATTATGAGCGTATTCACCCATGAACATAAGCCATTTCCTCCACTTTCTACCACTTTGCGCTACTATCTACCACTATTATACCCTTTTCTCTATATTTTGTATATATATTTTTTATGTTTTTTTATTAAGATTTGAAAATCTTCTTGCCCTTTCGTATAAGTAGAATTTTTCATAAAAAAAAGAAGGATATTTTTCAATACCCCTGTATTTTAAGTCTGATACAAAAACTTGTTTAAAATTCATCACATTCTCTTTTCATAAAGCCTCATACTTATAAATACAAAAAGAACAGGTTTCCCTGTTCTTAAAACAATGCCATTTGGTTCTCATCTTGCAAGCCTTCAAGCACACCCATGGATTCTAGTTTCTTTACTAGTGTTCCACTTAATGACGTACGTCTTTGCAAGTCTTCTTTTGATAAGAAAGGTCCATTTTTACGTGCTTCAATCACTGTATCCGCAACGTTCTCTCCAAGTCCATCGATGGATGTAAAAGGAGGTATGATGCGTGATTCATTTTCTGGATCTACAATAAACTCATTGGACGCAGAACGATTCAAATCGATATTTTCAAAAAAGAAACCACGAAGTACCATTTCTAGTGCTAACTCAAGTGTATTGTAAATATCTTTATCTTTCTTTGTCACATCACGTTTTAAGTTGTTATCTTTTAAACGATCATCAATATCCGTCATCTTACGACGAATTGCTTGTTCCCCCTTAATCATTGTTTCAATATCATAAGCATCACAACGAATAGAGAAGAACATGCAGTAATAGTATTGTGGTTTATGCACTTTAAACCATGCGATACGAATGGCCATCATAACGTATGCCGTCGCATGGGCTTTCGGGAACATGTACTTGATTTTCAAACAAGAATCAATATACCAATCTTCCACTCCACATTTTTTCATTTCTGGAATCCATTCATCTTTTAATCCCTTACCTTTACGTACAGATTCCATGATTGTAAAGGATAGTTTTGGCGCGAGCCCTTTATGCAACAAATATACCATAATGTCATCTCGACAACCTATTACACTCTTCAAGGTACAGATTTGTTGATCGATTAAATCCTTGGCATTTCCCAACCAAACATCAGTACCATGGGACAATCCGGATATCTTTAGAAGTTCATCAAAGGTCGTTGGTTGTGTAAGTTCCAAAATACCACGTACAAACGGTGTACCAAACTCTGGTAGTCCCGCAGCTCCTGTCTTCTCTGTAGATCTTGATGTATCAATTTTTAGGGCATCTACTTTAGAGAAGATACTCATAGTTGCTGGATCATTCATTGGAATACTTACTGGATCAATACCACTGATTCTTTCCAACATTTTCATTGCAGTTGGATCGACATGTCCTAAAATATCAAACTTTAATACATTGTCATGAATGTCATGGAATTCAAAATGGGTCGTCTTCCAATCGGCATAAGGGTTATTGGCAGGATATTGCACAGGAGTGAAATCATGCACATCCAAATCCAAAGGAATAACAATGATACCACCAGGATGTTGTCCTGTGGTACGTTTGACACCTTCGCACCCTTTTGCTAGATTAAGTACTTGCGCATTACGCATAGTACCCTCAATACCCATTTCCTCTTCATATCCTTTTACATACCCGAAGGCTGTCTGTGTCGCAACAGTACCAATGGTACCTGCTCGATATACGTGGTCATCACCAAATACTTCTTTGGTATATGCGTGTGCTGTTGGTTGATAATCTCCTGAGAAGTTCAAATCGATATCGGGAACTTTATCCCCCTCAAAACCTAAGAACGTTTCAAATGGAATATCATGTCCATCTCCACGAATGGTTTCGCCACACTCTGGACACTGAATATCAGGCAAATCAAATCCATCCGCCACACTTCCATCTGTAAAGAATTTTACATAATGACACTTTGGACACACATAGTGCGGTGCAAGTGGATTTACCTCAGTAATTTCCGACATTGTCGCAACAAAACTAGAACCTACCGAACCACGTGAGCCAACCAAATATCCATCATTCAAACTCTTCTTCACAAGAAGATGAGAGATATAGTAAACTACATAGAAACCATGTCCAATAATACTATCCAATTCTCGCTTCAATCGCTCTTCCACAATTTCAGGTAAATTAGGCCCATATTTCTTATGTGCATTTTCATAACATATATCAATTAGTTTTTGATCAGATCCTTCGATATCTGGTGGATACAAACGATCTTTTACTGGTAATACCAACTCTATCATATCTGCGATTGCATTGGTATTCTCCACTACATACTCATATGCCTTTTTATTTCCAACCCACTCAAACTCTTTCAACATTTCATTTGTTGTAAGGAAGTGTTGGCTTGGCGCTTTAATTTTACGTCGTTTTTCTTGATTGTAGATATATAAAGGATGACGTACTCCACCAATTGCTTGGGATGAAATATAAATATCGCGAATCATTTTTTGATTTGGATGTACATAATGACAATCCCCAGTAGCCACAATTCTTTTTCCTAACTTATTAGCCGCATCCATAATTGATTGTAAGATTTCTTTCAAACGATCCATACTTCCTATGGAATCACGTTCAATCAAATGCTTATAATTCCCCAACGGTTGTATTTCGATATAATCATAGAACTGCATCACTTCCAACAATGTTTCTTCATTACGCGTCTGTGCCATATCAAACACTTCGCCATTTAAACAGCTAGAACCAATTAACAAGTTTCCATTTCTTCTACGTTTTTCAATTTCACTACGTACAATTCTTGGTTCCGCCACTATGTTGTTAGTAGACTTACTGTTATAGGCTAAATAATCCGTATGCGATAATGTCACTAATTCAAAAAGTTCTTTTAAACCAGCCATATTCTTCACAAGTATCGTAACATGTTTGGTACGTACTTTTCGAAAGCTTCCATCACTTTGCATATCCTGAAGTTCTTGTAGGTTCTTGATTTCCTTTAAGTCATTCAACATATTCATATATGTTTGAGCTAATACTTCCGCATCATAATCCGCACGATGGGCAACATCTTCATCATATCGAATACCATAAGAACGAGCAATCTGTCCTAAACGATATCCTTTACGATCCGCTTGCATACTTCTTGCTAAATCCAATGTATCGATAACTGGATTCATCAATGGAGGTCTTCCAATACGAGCGAGTTCATCATTCAAAAAATTGTAGTCAAAGCTTGCATTATGCGCAACCAAGATGCTATCCCCAATAAACGCAAGGATTTCATCAATACACTGCGCAAACGGCTTGGCATCTTTCATATGCTCTTCACTGATACCCGTTAATTCCGTAGTAAACGCACTCAAAGGAACAGGTGGTTTAATAAACATCTGTAAACTCTTTACACAAGCACGGTCCTTCACAATTTGACCACCAAATTCAATGATATGATCAAATCGACTTGATAACCCCGTAGTCTCTAAGTCAAATACACAATACGTTCCTTTTTCTAACTCGATATCTGCGATATTGCGTACAATCTGTAACTTAGGATCTACCATGTTCATTTCAATCCCATAAATCATTTTAAACGGTTTTTCTCTACCTTTATTAATGGCAGATACTTTGTGTTGTGCTTTTGGGAATGCCTGTACGACTAAATGATCCGTACATGCGACCGCATCCATTCCCCAATCATTTGCCGCATTGATATACTCTTCAATATTACAAACGCCATCCATTTCTGAAAGCTTGGTATGTACATGCAATTCTACCCGTTTTACCTCTGCCTCATCCACACGTTTTACTTCATGAATTTTCTCAATAACATCTGGCATAAATACAAGGTCACGCAAAAAAGAATCAAACTCTACCTTTCCATAAGCAATGACCATATCTCCTACCTTGATTTCACCCAGTACCTCTTTTGTAATGGCACCACGTTCAAAACGTTTCATGACAATCGCATCATCTTCATCCGCAATCCATAACGTTTGAATATCTTTCCCTGTACGTAGAGTTCTTGTTTCACTCTCAAATATTTTCCCTTGTATCTTTACGCCGTGACATTCTTCGCTAATATCATGAATAGAGAATGCCATATATTGATCCAATCCCTTTTTCCCTTTCGGTTTAAAGTTCATCGCCTTTTTTTCTTCAAAGACTTTCATAGGTTTTGGCGCATCATCACGTACACGTACACTTTGTACGTTCTGTGTAATTTTCATATCTTCCACATGAATCTCTAAATCAAATCCACACTTCGCAAGAAAATCTTTTACTAAATGCTTATTTTGAATTGCCTTATCTTTACAAGCTTCATCCCCAATTTGATAGATAACATATTTATCCTCTTCAATTTTAGGAAGGAACTCAGAAAACAATTTTAAATGAGGTTGTAAACTAACGAAATGATGTATATAGTTGGAAACATTTAAAACATCCGCACTCGGTTGATCACATTGAATATGCATATCTACTTTACAACGTGTCGCTTTCATCAATCGTACACAAAAAACATCCCATACCTCATATGGTAAAGGAGTCTTTAAACGAACATCCAATCGTAATGTATTACTACCCTTCATATATACTGGCTTCATAGTAAAAGAACCATCTTCAAAGTATCCTAAATCGGAATAGTTCTCATCTATTTTACGCACTAAATCTATCAATTTTAATTCCATCAAATACCTCATTTCCACTTTCTATATGATACCATATTTTCAATGAAATTTTAATTACTTTATGCATTTCTCATTTTCCTTTTCTCGAATCGTTTCTATACGGTATAATGATAAATAGATAAGAACAGAAAAGGAGTACTTCCGAATGAAAAATTCTCGCGTATTCATACGAATCTTAAGATTCACAAACACCGATAAAATCGTCACCTCTTTTATAGGGTTTACGTTATTAGCCGCATTCTTCATTTTGTTAGTAGAGCCTGGCATCCAATCATACGGAGATGCTTTATGGTTTTGTTTTACCGCAGTTACCACAATAGGCTTTGGAGACTTTACTGCGACTACACTCATTGGCAGAATTATCATTGTTGTAATTGCACTCTATGGCATCATAGTGATTGCGCTTATTCCTGGTGTATTGGTAAGCTATTATACAGAAATCATGAAGATGAAATCAGATGAAAGTATGATGTTGTTCCTCGATAAGCTAGAACACCTGCCTGAATTATCAAAGGAAGAATTAAGCGAAATAGCAACTCAAGCTAAATTGCGAAGAAAGAAACACAAATAATAGAAAGCTATCTCGTAATAAAAAGATTGTTCTTTCTACTCCTGTTCATAACTGTAAAAAAGCCGTAGAACACAATATATGTATCCTACGACAACCTTTTTGCGTTATCCTTTTACTTTCTTTGGTTTTTATACTTTCCTAAATAGACAATACAATACTTGTTACATAAGAAGCTAATATCAATACACTACATAATAAGACAAGTACGCGATGCTTCTTAAACTTAATCACTCCTAAAGTCGCAATCATAGATAACACACCAAATCCTAATAAGTTCAACACTTGTGTCTCATGAATATAAATACTTCCCTTTAAGAAGATTACATCCGCAAAACAAAGAATGATGAAATTAAATAAATTACTTCCTACAATATTTCCAAAAGAGGCGTTAAAATTACCAATGCGCACAAGATTCACGGATGCGCTAAGTTCTGGAAGTGATGTTGCCACGCCCAAGAAGATAGCTCCAGCAACTGTTGCGCCTAAGTTTAATTCATCTGCTATTTTATCTGTTACCGTTGTCAACAAGATAGAAACTATGACAAGCGCAACACTATATGCGATAAAACGAACTATGATTTGTTTTAAAGTAAGTGAAATATAATTTGTTTCTTCATTTTGAACACTTTCATCATTGCCCATGAATTTCACATTGATTGCATATACTACTAGAATAATAATAGACATAAGATTCACATGCAAGAAGCCAAGACGAATTTCTTGGGGATAAAGAATTGCCAGGAACACAAGCGCGTACATTACAATTCCATACAGCAAAGTAGAAGTGTGTGATTTCGATAAGGATGCATTTTGATATCTTCGTACACTAAACAACATCAGCCCTCCAATCACACAAAGATTAAAGATATTGCTTCCTAGTACATTCCCTTGTACAAGACTTGGTTGTTGTAAAGCCAACACCGCTGTAAGAGATGTAAATAACTCAGGAAGTGATGTTACGGCAGCTAATAAAACCCCACCAATAAACGCACCTGATAAAGATGTTTTCTTATCTAGACAATCCACATAATACGATAGTCTGACAGAAAAAAACACTACAAAAATCGCTAATATAATATATTGTAAATATAACATACAAACATCCTTTCTATACTTCTTTTATCACTGTTGTGAACACTTCAAGACAACGCATTAACAAATCTTTGGGACAGGCAACATTGATTCTTTCAAAACATGTGCCTTCTTTTCCAAAGATATAGCCCTCATTCAATATAACTCCATGTGATCGTAATGCTTGTTCCAGTTTTTTCTCATCTTGACAGTACGCTCTCACATCCACCCATAATAAATACGTTCCTTCTGGATACGTCACGACTGCATCTTTTAAGTGCGTATTTAAATACTCTGTTGCACAACGAATGTTTTCATCGATGTACGTATTCACTTGTTGTAGCCATTCTTCTCCATGTTCATATGCCGCAATGCATGCACTAAGCGCAAAACTATTAGGAGTAGAAATGGAGAGGCGTTCTTGTACATATTCTTTCCATAAAGTTTGATATTCTTTATTAGGAAGGATGATATTACTGTTTTGTAGACCTGCTAAATTAAAGGTTTTACTAGGTGCAGTACACGCAATGATGCGTTGTTCGTAATCCTTACACAACTTCAACAAAGGGATGTGTTGTTGATTGCTACGTATAATGTCACAATGGATTTCATCCGATATAATCCATTTATCATATTTCTTCGCAATTTCAACCACACGCAACAACTCTTCTTCTTTCCAAACTCTTCCCACAGGATTATGAGGGGAACAAAGAATCATACCTTTTACATCGCTTCGACTCATCTGTTGCTCTAAAGTTACATAATCCATTGTATAGTATCCCGCTGTATTTATAAGAGGGTTTTCCACAACCTTGCGCTTCGTTGCTTCTATTTTTTTACGGAATGGATGATATACAGGTGTTTGAATGATAATGCCATCTTGTTCATCACTTAAGATTTCCAATACATACGCAATTGCAGATACAATCCCACCACAATGAAAGATTGCATTCTTATCCACAATCCAATCGAAACGTTTCTTAAACCAAGAACTTACGACCTCTTTATATTCCTCATCGAACCCTTTATTGTATCCATAAATACGTTCATCCACGCGTTTATGGAGAGCATCTATAATCTCATCGCAACATGCAAAATCCATATCTGCCACCCATAGTGGATAAATCTGTTTTGCTTGTGTATGAAAATCTGCTTCCCATTTCACACTGCTTGTACCTGTTCTTTCGATTACTTCATCAAAGTTATATTGTTTCATTACACTCACCTCTTATATATATCCTAAGGAACCAGAAAATAGATACCTAACCGGTATCTATTTTGCCATTTTTTCAAATGCATCTTTCGCAGCCATTTGTTCTGCACGTTTTTTCGAGAAACCCTTACCTCTCCCCAAATTGATTTCATCTAATTTAACGACGACTTCAAATTCAGGTTTGTTACTAGGTCCAAGTACATTGACTGTTTCATAATGCACGGTTTTACGTGAATCGGATTGTATGTATTCTTGTAGCTTTGTCTTATAATCAATCACTCTTTCACTTTTGGGTTGATTGATTGCTGGTGTTAACACACTCTCTAATATAATATTTACAGCTTCCATTCCCTGATCTAAATAAATTGCGCCTAACAATGCTTCAAACATATCCGCAAGAATGGAATCACGTTCACGTCCACCTGTTTTTTCTTCCCCAACGCCTAAACGAAGGTACTTTCCTAAACCAAGAGTACGATTGTACTCAGCTAAGGCTTCTTCACAAACAAGTTGGGCACGAAGCGTTGTCATTTGTCCTTCACTCAAAATCGGTTCTAATTTAAACAGTTTTTGAGTCGACCACAACTGCAATACCGCATCTCCCATAAATTCTAATCTTTCATTATCACAATCCAACGCTTTATGTTCATTTACATAAGAGGAATGTGTCAGTGCCTCATTCACTAATTCTTTATTTATAATATGGATATTTCTTTCTTTTAGCCAATCAAATATCGTATGCATAGTTTCCACTCCTTATTGTCTTTTATTATATCATCAATCCAAATATGTTCCACTATCAATTGTAGTTTTCAAGTAGTTCGCAATCATTTCATAAGATGCTTCTTCGATATGTTTCAGTATGTAGGTGGCATCATCTCGTGCCACTTCTAAGATATTGCTATCTTGAATCACATCTCCTAAGATAAAACCAGGTACTCCACTTTGTCGGGTTCCTAATATATCACCAGGTCCTCTTAGTTGTAAATCTGCACGTGCAATTTCAAATCCATCACTTGTTTTCTCACATATTTTCATACGTGCTAAACTATCTGGATCACTACTGCTTGTCAAGAGATAACAATACCCTGCCTTATCTCCACGACCTACTCGACCACGTAGCTGATGAATTTGACTCAATCCAAAACGATGAGCATCATAAATAACCATAATATTGGCATTCTTCACATCAACACCAACTTCGATAACAGTCGTAGAAACCAAGATATCGATCTTACCACTTACAAAACGTTCCATTACATCATCTTTTTCTTGCGGACTCATTCTACCATGTAATAGTCCAATTTGATAGCGTCTTCCTAAGGATTGACACATTCCTTCATAAATACCCATGACATTACGCATATCGTAATCTTCATTTTTTTCAATGGCAGGACATACTACATAACATTGATTTCCTTGATCTATCTTCTCTAGTACATCTTCTAAGATAGGCGCCATAGATTTAGAACGGATCAATCTTGTCTCTACTTTCATGCGTCCTTTTGGTAATTCTTGAATGGTGGATACATCCATATCTCCATACAAAGAAATCGCAAGCGTTCTTGGAATTGGTGTTGCACTCATCAATAAGAAGTCAACTTTGTCCCCTTTTTCCAACAATCGTCTACGTTGGGATACACCAAAACGATGTTGTTCATCCGCAACCACCATACCTAAGTCATAAAAATCAACGTCTTCTTGAAACAATGCATGCGTTCCTATTAAGATATCAATTTCATTGTCTTTTAGTCTACGTAAGATTTCTTTCTTGTCTACTGGCTTTAAACTGCTGTATAACACTTCAATTTCAATTTCTATATCTTGAAATGTTTTCTTTAAATTTTGGTAATGTTGTTTTGCTAGAATTTCTGTAGGTGCCATAAAGGCAGCTTGTTTATGCGCTAATACACACGCATATAAACCAAAAGCCGCAACAAGCGTTTTTCCACACCCAACATCTCCTTGTACCATACGATACATTACTTTATCACTTTTTAAATCATCCAATATTTCTTCAATAACTTTATTTTGATCATTGGTCAATTCAAAGGATAACGTATGTTTTAAGTCCATTACTTCTTCCATTAAAAATTCCTTTTGATGTCCATGCATAACGGCTTTTTCTTTTACCTTAATCGCTTGCATAGCAAGTTGAAAACGAAGAAACTCTTCATATTTTAGAAGTCGTAAGCTTTGTTTAAGAGCGTTTCTATTTTGTGGATGATGAATGTGATATAAGGCATCTTTTCGATTCATCAACTTATATTTCTCTTTGAATATTTCTGGTACAAAATCTTGTATTTGATCTTGTAATTGTACAAATGCTTTTTCTATATATTTTTGAATATCTTTTTGTGTTATACCATCTCGTAAGTTATACACTGGATGGATGCCTAATTGCTCCTGTAAAGGTTGAAAGTTGTATTGTAAAGCGGTAATACGACTTCCACCATCATACTTTCCTATGATAGTGATAGATTTTCCAACCGTAAAGGTGCTCACCCAAGGTCGATTAAACAAGGAGATATCAAACTCTTCTTCCTCATATAATACTTTAAATTTCGTAACACTTTGTTTTCCTTTGAAGCGAATCACACGTGCTCTAGAAAGGATGATGGCTTCTATTGTTATTTTTTGTTCTTTTTCCCACGTGGTTCGTGGAGTGATTGCCATTTCTTCATAACGAAAAGGATAGTATGTCAAAAGGTCTTCCGCTTGGAAGACATTCATTGTATGTAGAATTTCTATTTTCTTATCTGAAATTCGTAAATCTTTCAGTTTCATTGCATCACCATCTATCTATAAGTATAACGGATTACAAAGATACTCGCAATCTATTACCCTTGCCTTGTAAGAAACTTTTCAATGGCTTGATTGTATTCTTGTGGACAGTCTTTATAAATAAAGTGACTTCCTTGCAAGATAACGAGTTCTCCATGTTTTACATGCGTTGCGATGGATCTTGAATGTTCTTCTTTCACCATGTCTTTATGTCCCACTAGTACAAGTACAGGTAGTTCAATCGTTTCTAATTGTTCATATGTTATATGAGGATAATGCACCATTAACCCCATCACTTGTTCTCTTTTTTTCAAGCTATGAAAACAACGTGAACATGCAAATATCATCCAATAAGTGAGTACAATAAAGAATTGTATATGCCCCTTAATTCCTTTGGTAGTAAGGTCTGCCCCATTGGCAATAATGCTTTTTACACGATTTTCATGGGATAATGCGAATTGGATGGCTGTATTTCCTCCATCACTAAATCCAAGAATATGAACTTGTTCTATATGTAAAAGGTCAAGCATAGCAAGTACATCTTGTGAAAACACATCAAAATTAAGAGGTATACTTCCTAGCATAGATTTCCCATGCCCTCGCATATCCATCGTGATTACGTAATAGTTTTTAGAGAAATAAGCAATTTGTTTTTCAAAAATTGCGCCATTCTCCCCATTTCCATGCAACATCAACAAGGCTTCTTTTGAAGGATCTCCAAACGTTTCATAATATACTTGACATTCTTCTTTTTGAAAATAAGGCATACGCTTCCTCCTATTTTGAAAATCGTAAACGATAGGAACAATGTTTACAAAGTTCCTCTTCTATTTTCCCTTTTAAAAATCCTTCTACGATTGTTTGTGCTTTGGAAGAAGTGATGATATCCTCAAAGCTTTGTTCATAGATGTTTCCCAAGCTACATTCCCCTTTGCTATCTAAACAACAAGGAACGACTTCTCCATTACTTAGGATGGCACACATATCCTTCATTCCTAAACACCTTCCTGTTTCATTCACAAAAGGATGTTGTAACGATGGCCAAGCAAATACTTCCTCAAAGTGTAGTGATATGTTTCTTTGAAGTGAAATACGTTGTAATCGTTTGATATCCACTTCCTCCATACCCTTGTTATAGCGTTTTAATACTTCCTTTAAAATCTCTTCACTCTCACTTTGTAATCCTTGTTCTTGAAGACTCCATAATCGATAATTGATATAAACACCAAAAGAAGCCAGTTCTTCACATACGCGAAATACATCTTCAAAATAATGTGCTCTAGTATGTTGTGGAAAGCTATGTAAGGATACATTGATTTGTCGTATCGTATGTGCTTTTAGTACTTCTTTTTGTTTTGCTAGTAACGTTCCATTTGTTGTAATATTTACATGTATTCCCATAGCATTTGCCACATCTAGAAGTTCATTCAGTTGAGGATGTGACAAGGGTTCTCCTAACACATGTAGATAGATATATTCGCAATATGGTTTCATTTGTGAAAGAATATTTGAAAACTGTGTAACTTCCATCATTCTAGGTTCTCTTTGATTTTGTATACAAAAAGAACAAGATAAATTACACGTATTGATTACTTCTATATAAATTCGTTTAAATCTCATATAATCACCGGTTCTATTTTACCATTTTATGAAACATAATTCATTCTTTTTCGTTTTATATTTTTCATCCGTAAATCTCATTTTGTTTGGTAAATCTCTCTCTTATGAAGTTACAAACCATATTTATGTTCCATTGAAAAACATCAGCAACGAAACAAAGAATACAAATCTTATAAATTATAGGAACGATATTCAACAAGCAATATAAAATAATTAAAACTTTTCATAAAAAGCGAAGCCACTATTGACAATGGTACGAATTCGTACTATCATGTAATGGTACGGATTCGTACTAAGGAGAACGTGTTATGGAACTTCGTGAACAAATTAAACTAGTTAATATTGCTTTGAGTGGAACCTTAGATTTATACAGGATATGGGCAAAAAAACATCAACTAAACTATAATGCTTTGGTTATTTTATATACCTTAAATGATTATAAAACTTGCACTCAAAAACAAATTTGTGAGTGGTGGGCATTGCCTAAACAAACTGTACATGGCATTTTATCAGACTTTGAAAAAAGTGGATATATTTCGATTACAGCAAATGAAAAGAACAAAAGAGAAAGGCATATTACATTTACAAAAGATGGGGAAATTTACGCTTCCTCTATATTGCATAAGCTTCATCAAATGGAAGAGAATGCAATGGAAAAACTAGGTGATACAAAAAGAAACCAGCTGATAGAGAGTAATACAAAATACTATGAATTACTAAAGGAGGAAATACAAAATGGATAATGCATTAGCCCGAAAGTTTTCATTTACCTCATTGCTAACATTTGCCATACCAAACATTATTATGATGATTAGCCTATCGATGTATATTATCATAGATGGAATGTTTGTTTCGCGTTTCATTGGGACAACAGCATTATCAGCAGTTAATATGTTTTATCCGGCTATTTGTTTTGAAATGTCCATTGCAATTATGATTGCAACGGGAGGAAGCGCAATTATTGCAAGAAAATTAGGCGAAGGAAAACAAAAAGAAGCGCAGAATAATTTGAGTTTTCTTATTGTTGTGGAGCTATTGATTGGAATTGGGATTGCGATAGTAGGCAATTTGTTCATTGATGAAATCATCTCATTTTTAGGGACAAGTGCAACACAAGCACCTATCTCCATTCCTTATGCAAAAATCATATTAATTTTTGCACCTGCTTTTTTTCTACAGACTGCTTTCCAAACTTTTTTTGTAACCGCTGGAAAACCTACACTTGGCTTAATCGTCACAGTTTTAGCTGGTATTACAAATATTGTACTGGATTATATTTTTATGGTTCCACTAAATATGGGAGTTGCAGGCGCAGCAATTGCTACTGGAATTGGTTACTGCATCCCTGCGATAGTTGGCATTTTATTCTTCATTAATTCGAAGAAAAATCCCTTGCATTTTGTCAAACCTCAATTTGATCGCAAAGTACTTTTACAATCGTGCACAAATGGTTCATCTGAAATGGTAACCAATTTGGCAAATGCTGTAACGACATTTTTATTTAATTATACTTTGTTACAGTTTTATGGTGAAGATGGTGTTGCATCGATTACCATAATCCTATATTTCCAATATATTTTTACAGCACTTTATTTCGGATATTCTAATGGTATTGCCCCTATTATTAGTTATAAATTCGGGAATGATGATAAAACCCAGTTAGAAAGCATATTCAAAAACAGCATAATATTCTTAATCATCAGCTCCATAGTGGCAAATATACTAATTCATTTAACAGTATCTAACGCATTGACTATTTTCACTCCTACTAATAGTGCTGTTTATGATATCACACTTTATGGTTTCAACATATATTCACTAGCTTTTATTATTATGGGATTGGGGATTTTTTCTTCCGCCTTGTTTACAGCTTTTTCTGATGGTAAGACATCCGCCATCATATCTTTTTCTAGAACATTCATTTTCATTATAGGAGCTATTCTCATTCTTCCAAATATATTAGGTGAAGTTGGTATTTGGATCGCAGTTCCAGTAGCTGAAGTACTTGGATTGTTTGTGGCTATCTCTTATCTTATCATTAAGAAAAAAAGATTTTCTTATCTTCCATAATTTTATAAATATGGAAGGTCTGCAAAAAAATATTGTTAACAAACGATGACATTGTTGCTTAAGAAAAATGAAACAAAGATACATTCCAAATGGATAAAGCAGAATCGTTTTTTTAAGATTAAATAGATAGTATGAATAATCTTACCCTAAATCAAAAACATTTCCTGTTCAATCAAATTGAAAGACCTAAAGCTCCTATCGTATCTTCCATAAAAACGTAGATTTAAAATGACTCACTTAACTGTCATAAATAATCTACGTTTTCAATACTTTTTTACTTTCATCACTACTACCTATTTATACAATTTTACAAAATCGTTATCTAACTATACTTGTATCATTGCAACAAATTATTCAAGTATTAATCTTATTATCATTGATGATTGCTCGTCAAACCAATTGTGAATTAGCTTTAAAAAGAATTCTATGTAACTTTTGTAAAAATTATTTTCGCAATTTTTTATATTCGATAAGGAAGTACGCTATAATGATGATGCCGTACAGGTTTTAGATATGAATAGAAAAGGGAGAGATAAGATTATGAAGTTTAAAGAACTTGACAAAGGTCAAAAGAAAAGACTATTGATCACCATGTTGTTGGTGATTGGGATAGCCACAACCTACATCGCTTGTGCTGTCACAACACTTTATAAAGATAAGACCTCAGAGGATGAATATTGGAATAGTTATATGAAAACCCCTGTGGAATATACACAAGCCGTAGAAGAACGAGGACAGGACTCCATTGAAGTAGAAGTTGGCACATACGTTGAAAACTTGAAGGAAATTAATATCAAAGGTTCAAGTTTCCGTGCTTCTTATGAAATCTGGTTCAAATGGGAGGGAGATCCTAATTTGAATATGATTAATCATTACCGTATTTATAAGGGAACGATTAATAAACAAGAAGTGATTAAAGATTATCATGAAGGAAATATGAATTATCAAAAAGTTCGTGTTGATGTAACTGTCACAAAGGAATATTGGACAAAACGATTCCCATTAGAATCTCACCAATTACGCATGTATCTTATGTCAAATTATCCAATTGAAAAAGTACATTTCTTAGGAGATGACAAACTTAGTAGTTGTAATCCAAACCTAAGCATTACTGGATATGATTTAACACGTTTTGGTACGGGTGTTACAGGGTATACCACAAAGAGTACGGGAGATCCTGAAATTAAGGGAGATATCACTTCTAGTGAATATATGACCGCAATTGAAATCAATCGTACAAGTGCAGGTTTGTATGTAAAATGTTTTATTGCTTTAGTTGGTACGATTACTTGGGTGTTGATTACCTTATTCTTATGTAGTTATCACCATGTGGATCCATTAAGTATGATACCTGCAGCTTTATTTGGTACGGTATCCAATATTATGGTTGGGGCGAACTTATTACCAGATGCTCTTGATTTAGGATTATTAGAATATGTAAACTTCTTTGGAGTTCTATCCATTCTTGCAGTTGCGTTAACCGTTATTAACGTGAATCGAATACGTAACAAATATCAAGATAAAGCATTTGCTAGTTATTATGGAAGAAGAATGTTCTATATTTTATTACTTTACATCCTATTAGGAAATATCTTAATGCCATTAGCTGCCTTTATATTTTAATTGGTGTAAGACATGAGAGAGCGAATATATACACTAATAGAAAAGGCACATGACCACGACCCTCTTAGTAAAGCATATGATTGGTATATTATGCTCATTGCTTGTGTCAGTGTCGTACCGTTGATGTTTCGTACAAGTAATAACATTTTAAATACCATTGAAACAATTACCGTTTATTTATTATTCTTAGATTATATTTTACGATGGATTACACATGATTATCGTGTGAAGAAGCATTCTCCATGGGCATTTATAATGTATCCTATTACACCATTTGCCATTATGGATATCTTATCCATCCTTCCATCGATTGGTTTACTTCCAAAGAGTTTCATGATTTTACGTTTGTTACGTTTAACAAAGGTAATTCATTACTCAAGAAGTTTCCAACATGTTGTAAATGTGTTTAAGAACGAAAGAAAGACTTTATTATCCGTCTTGTTGATTGCGGTATTTTACATCATCGTATCTGCGTTGATTATGTTTGTTTATGAACCGAAATCTACGTTTGGAAATTTCTTTGATGCGTTATATTGGGCAACGACAGCATTGACCACGGTTGGATATGGGGATGTGTTCCCACATACCGATGTCGGTAAATTAATTAGTATGATTTCCTCCTTGTTTGGAGTTGCGGTCATCGCAATGCCTGCTGGTATTGTTACAGGTGGTTTCTTAGAAGAAATACATCGTGATATTGAAGAGCGCGAACAAAGAAAACTAGAACGCAAGAAACAAAAGGAGGAAGAGCATAATGGAAAAGCGTAGTAATGTAAAACGTTATGCCTTCATCATGGTGTTAGGTATGATTTTGAACCTTGGATTCTATCAGATTGCTCATGTATTCCATTTGCCATTTTGGATGGATAATATTGGTACTGCTTATGTAGCTATGATTTTGGAACCAACGGCTGGATTGTTAGTTGCTTTCGCAACCAACTTCTATCAAGCTGCCGTTATTTACGATAGTAGTTCTCTCGTGTATTATGCAGTAAGCGCCATGGCTGCCTTATGTGTTGGTATTGCCTTACGCAAACAAGGAGTCATCACTTGGAAACGTCTTGGCATAGCGCTTGTAAGCTATTTTGTGCTAGCTACTGTATTATCTACCCTTCTAACACTTTGGAGAACCTCAGGGGTTCCAGACAGTGGATGGGAACGACAATTTTATGAAAATGCATTACAGTGGGGATGGCCTGCTCCACTTGCTTGCTTATTAGGAACGGCTGTTTTAAAACTAAACGATTCCCTATTATTAGCCGTGCTACTACCATTCCTATACACAATCACTCCAAAGAACTTTATAAATATGAAATTAACAAGTATTGTTTCTTGGAAACACCCTTATTTTCATCATGAAGATGATGTGATGAAAAAGTAAAAAAACTCGTATGTGGATACATTTCACATACGAGTTTTTTTCTATTGCTTTGGTAAAATCAGATTTAATATAATTCCTACTAAAGCAGATAATGCAGTACCACTTAATGTCATAAAAGAACCAATCGGAAGTATTGCTCCACCTAATCCGATTACTAACATAGCACTGGCAATTACTAGATTTCTTTGTTTTCCAAAATCAATTTGATTATCCACTAATACACGTAATCCATTACTAGCGATAACCCCATATAACAAGATACTCATACCACCAAGAACACAAACCGGAATGGTAGATATAAACGCAGAAATTTTTCCTACACAGGATAATAATATGGCAATACAAGCAGCACCAGATGTAACATATACACTTGCTATTTTTGTCATTCCAATAACACCTGTATTTTCTCCATAAGTCGTATTTGCTGGTCCACCAAGGAATGCAGATACTGCTGTCGCAATACCATCTCCCATTAAAGTTTTATCCAAACCTGGATCTTTCAAGAAGTTACGACCACAAATCTTTCCTAATACAGTATGATCTCCAATATGTTCCGCAATCGTTACAAAGGCAACTGGTAAAATCGCCCATGTCTCTGGTCCAAAGTGAAGACTATACGTTTTGAATCCAGGCACTGAGAATGGTAGTATAAATTTTGGTAGTGAGAACCATTTCGCATCCACCACTGCTTGAAAATCTACCAATCCTAAACAAAGAGATATTACATATCCACATAAAATTGCAACTAGAAATGGAATGATTTTGAAAAAACCCTTTGCTTTTGTAGATATAAGTGCCGCAATCAAGAAGGTAACCACCGCAACTAACATGGAACGTCCATCCCCGTTTTCCACAAAACTCGCATTCTTAACCGCATTTGCCGCAAGACCTAATCCAATCACCGCAATCATTGGACCAATTACAATTGAAGGTAACAAGCGATCAATCCAAGCTTTCCCAATCACTTTTACAATGCAAGCTACAATCACATAAATAAGTCCCACCATCATTAATCCTGTTTGTGCAGCAGATACGTCCCCATTCATTGCTTCAACCGCAATGATAACAGCTCCTATGTACGCAAAGGAAGATCCCAAATATACAGGCACTTTACGTTTTGTGATAAAGGTATAAATCAAAGTACCAATACCGCTCGCAAACAATGCAACTGAAACAGGAAATCCTGTTAATGTTGGAACCAAAATAGTTGCCCCAAACATTGCAAATACATGTTGGAAAGACAAGAATAACCACTGCAATGGTTGTGGCTTATCTTGAACATCCAATAGTAAGTTACCGTTATCCGGTTGTGAGAATTCATGCTCGTCTAATACCAAAGGGATATCATCCGCACGCTCTTCTATAATTTTTTTCATACATTCTCCTTTCATCGCATGAAAAAACAGAGGGATTCGTCTCGCTCTGTTTATTCTGCACGACTTGTACAATATTATATCATAAAAATCGATATTATTTTTCTTTTGCTACCCATTTACTTATCTCATTTATTACGATTACTCCAATAGACAATGTCATAACAATTATCCATTCCATCCAACCTAGAGATACCGTCTTTAATAGGATATGGAAGATAGGTAGTTGACATACCGCAATTTGTAATACAATTCCAAACACTATCGTTAATAGTAACCATTTGTTCTTCAAGATTCCCACCTCAAATATGGAATGTGTTCGTGAACGTAGATTCAAAGAATGAAATAATTGAGAAATAGATAAAACCATAAATGCCATTGTTTGTGCTTTTGCACTTGATTCATTCAAACCATATCGAAATGCAACTAAGGTAATCGTTCCAATAAATAACCCATTTAATATTGTAAAGGACATTCCTCCATGTCCAAACAAGCTTTCCTTAAGACTTCTAGGCTTTTCTTTCATAATGAATTGATCTTTGGGATCTACACCCAATGCTAGAGCTGGAAATGCATCCGTCACAAGATTTACCCATAAAATCTGAATTGCAGATAGAGTAGATACCACATGTGGCATACAAACTATCGCAAGGAATAAAGACATGATTTCTCCCAAGTTACAACTTAATAAATATAAAACTGCTTTTTGTATGTTAAGGTATATATTTCTTCCTTGTTCAACAGCTTTTACGATAGTCGCAAAATTATCATCCGCAAGAATCATATCACTTGCCTGTTTACATACATCTGTTCCACTTTTCCCCATCGCAATACCAATATCCGCATTCTTTAAACTTGGCGCATCATTTACCCCATCCCCTGACATAGCCACCACTAACTTATGTTTCTTAAATGCTTTTACAATGCGCACTTTATGTTCCGGAGTCACTCTTGCGAACACGCGATAATTCTTCACATGTTGTGCGAGTGTTTCATCACTCATTTCATCCAAGTCTTTCCCTGTAATCACCGACTGTTCATACTTCGCAATCCCCAGTTGACGAGCAATCGCAAATGCAGTAATAGGATGATCTCCTGTTATCATTACTACTTGAATATGGGCATCATGACACAGAGCAATCGCATCTTTTACTTCTTCTCGTGGTGGATCAATCAATCCTACAAAACCAACAAAAGTCATCTTATACTCAACATTGCCTTCCATTGATCCACGAAGCGAGCGCTTCGCTAGTCCCAATACACGTTGTGCATCCGCACTCACTTTCTTACTTGCTTCTAGGATACGATTTCTTTCATATTCATTCAAACGAATACTTTCTCCATGTACCTCCACATTGGTACACAAGTTCAGTATTTTTTCAATTGCTCCTTTGGTATATGCAATGTATTGGCGTTCATGATGATGAATCGTAGTCATAAGCTTACGGTTGGAATCAAATGGAATTTCATTCACTCGCACATATGTTAAATCTTCATGATCTTTATGAACACCCTCTTTTTCCGCAAAAGCCAATAATGCCATTTCCGTAGGCTCCCCTAGTATTTCCCCTTGCTGCACACGTGCATCATTACAAAGCGCAAATCCTCGTAAGAGTTCTTTACTTATGGAAGATAATTCCCCATCCGCAAAGCTACTTACAACATGCATTTTATTCTGCGTTAAAGTTCCTGTTTTATCACTACAAATCACACTTACAGATCCCAGTGTCTCAACTGCATGAAGCTTTCTAATAATCGCATGGTTTTTACTCATGACTTGTACACCCAAAGCTAGTACAATTGTCACAACTGCCGGTAATCCTTCTGGAATCGCCGCAACTGCTAGGGATATAGACAACAACAACATATCAAAAATATCTCTTCCCTGTAACAAAGATACAGCAAACATAGCGACACATATCACGACACATAACATCCCTAATATCTTTGAAAGATGAGCTAATCTCACCTGCAATGGTGTCATATCCTCATTTGTTTCATCTAGCATTTTGGCAATTTTGCCCACTTCGCTGTCCATTCCACAACGTACTACAATTCCTCTAGCTTTTCCATATGTAACATACGTCGACATAAACACCATATTTCTTTGATCGCTGATATTAATCTCATTCTCATATAATGTATCTGCTTCTTTTTCTACTGCCTCACTCTCACCCGTTAATGTACTTTCCTCTACTTTTAAATTGCTAGTAGAAAGTAAACGCATATCTGCTGGGATATAACGTCCTACTTCAAGTTCAACAATATCACCAACTACCAAATCTTTCGAATCAACTTCTCTCAAGAAACCATCTCGTATAACATACGCTTTGGGAGTTGATAACTTTTCCAATGCATCGATTGCTTTCTCCGCTTTATATTCTTGTATCACACCGATTACCGCATTCAACACAATAACAGTAATAATGATAATCGCATCTATGATTTCTTGAAGAAAGACAGAAATGATTGCGCCTATGATTAAGATGATTACCATAGGATCTTGAAATTGTTCAAATAACATCGCAAAAACTGTTTCTTTCTTCTTTTTTGTTAATTCATTCTTTCCATTCTTTTGAAGCCTTTGAAGTGCTTCTTGTTCACTCAGTCCTGTATTTAAATCACTATCATATTCCTTTACAACACTTTGTATATTCTTACGATAAGGCATACAATTCCTCCTTTGCTTAGTAAAGCCTATGTATAGAAACCTTCTCTATGCTACATTTGACAAAACTAGAGGAAATGGGACAAATCACGCAAAAAAAAGCAGAAACTTTCGTTTCTACTCTAGTTAAGCATTGTTTTCTTCTTCATTTTTATAATTTTCTCATGTAGCATCTGTTCCATTTCACGAACAATAAAATCCACATCAAAATCATGTTCCATAAAAAGTTCTAAGTAAATTCTTTGAACAATTCCTGTGTTTGTATCGAATGCTACAAACGAACCACTAAATGTTTGCATAGATGGAAAATCTTCAATTGCCAATAAGGTATTTAACAAATTTCCACGAACACCCTCTACATCAAAAAGACAAGGACTCACAAGAACATTTACATTTCCTAACGATTTTCTAAACCGCTCAATATTGACATCATCTTCATGTGCAGCACTAATCAGTATCACATCACATGCATGTCTTTGAACATAGCGTTCAAAACGATACAACGTTTGTGTTGCGAACTGAGACTTTTGAAACATAGAATCATCAATATAATATAATTTCATAATTAACGGCGAGTAAAGAATGAAGGAATTCCTTCACGATCCTCTTCTTCCACAACTTCTTCTACAACTGGTTGTGGTGCGACAACTGTCTTAGGAACTGTAAACGTTGAAGCTTTTGTTGTTACTACTGGTGTTGGGATAGCTTCTTCAATACTATCGAAACCAGTCGCAATTACAGTTACAATAATGGAATCACCAAGTTTTTCATTGATGGCAACACCAAAGATTGCGTCAATATCATTACCTGCAGCATCTCTTACAAGAGCCATTGCATCTTCTGCATCAAATAAAGTAATAGATTCTCCACCTGTAATATTTACGATGGCATTACGTGCACCATTGATTTGTGCCTCTAATAGTGGAGATTGGATAGCTTTTTCTGCAGCCATTCTTGCTTTATCTTCACCTTCAGCCATACCAATACCAATCAAAGCAGAACCCTGATTTTGCATAATTGCACGCACATCCGCAAAATCTAAGTTGATAAGTGCAGGTACTGCAATTAAATCTGTAATTGTTTGCACTCCTTGACGAAGTACATTATCCGCAGCTTGGAAAGCCTCTGTTAAAGGTCTTCTTCCAATCACTTCAATTAAGTTATTATTAGAAACAATAATCAAAGAATCC
Source organism: Amedibacillus sp. YH-ame6 (assembly GCF_053848845.1). NCBI lineage: Bacteria > Bacillati > Bacillota > Erysipelotrichia > Erysipelotrichales > Erysipelotrichaceae > Amedibacillus > Amedibacillus sp. YH-ame6. The sequence goes on along the minus strand of NZ_JBSPEZ010000018.1, from coordinate 27,745 downwards.
ACATACTGTTTCAATTCCGCAAGTCCTGCTTCTGCAGAAACCATACGTTTTTTTCCTTCAAATGTGAAAGGTTTTGTAACGATACCTACTGTTAACGCACCTTCTTCTTTCGCAATTTTTGCGAACAATGGAGCTGCACCAGTTCCAGTACCACCACCTAAACCAGTCGTAATGAATACCATGTCACTTCCTTTAATTGCTTCACGAATTTCATTTTCGCTTTCTTGTGCTGCGCGTTTTCCCATTTCTGGATCTGCACCGGCACCAAGACCCTTTGTAATTTCTCTACCTAGTACAATTTTATTTTCTACTGGAGAAATATTAAGTACTTGTAAATCTGTATTTGCAACAAAGAATTCGACACCTTTAACACCTTCTGATACCATGCGGTTTACGGCATTACAACCACCGCCACCAATTCCAAATACTTTTATATTTGCTACTTGCTCAAAATGTAAATCGTTCATGTTTATTCCTCGCTCTCTTCTATTTATCATTCAGCAAAATGCTTTTTAACTTCTTGGTAAATCCACCTTCATCGCTCATTACTTTAGGCGCCACAGCATTCAATGCTTTCTCAACGCTACTTGCATCTACACTAATACGCTCATCATGTCGAATGTTCTGTTGTTCTTTCCAACTATAGAATAATCCCAAACATGTTACATATGCACAATCCCTAGCACCAATCGTTTGTGGTACATAGATTTGAGCAGGCGCATTCATTACGCTAATCTTCTCTGCAAGTGATTGTATTTCACAACCCTCACCAGTGATTAAATAACGTACATCACCACTCTCAATAATTGGCAAACATGTTTCATTCATCTTTTGGATCCATTCGTCGATCTTAGGAACTACAACTTCACATACTTGTTTCTCTGTAAGCTGTTTTTGTTCATTACCGCTAGACCATATGTAGATAACAGAATCTTTAGCATTCGCAGTATCAAATGTACAAGTGTTCTGAAGTAATCTAAAACTTATTTTATTTGAAAGTTGATATTCAATCTCAAATTCATGTAGCCAAGTTCCATATCCTTCAGGAATCACTTCGCTACTTACCAATTTTCCATGGGAGAACAAAGAAAGAGTTGTATCATCTCTTGATAAATTCACTAAGATTACAAATTTATCAACCGTCTGTTCAAACACTGCCGCTTCTTGCGCAACTGCATAAGAATCCAGACATATATCCATGATTTCCAATCCAGCCTTTTCTACACAACGTGCATAAGAATAGACGATTTCTTTATCCGCAAATAGTAAATCTACATTCATAATAAGAATATCACTAATCTCTTCCAAAGGCATCTTACGTGATGTAATTCCATTTGTGATGTATTTGATACATCCTACATTCACCAATTCCAGATCCGATTCAGGTTTAAACGTAATCGCTTGATTCAATCCCTTTTGGATATCGCTTAAGCGAACACGCTTTGAACTTGCTTCTGGTACGATAGAGACTTTTTTATTATGACGAGTCACATGCACACTTGGAATCGACATCAACACACGATCAATGCGAAAACCTAATGCTTCTTCTACTTTTTTTACAGTTTTTATAATTGCATTGACCACCAGTTGTTCATCTTGAATCTCTTTGTGTTCAATACCCTTCACTTCTGTTTTTTCAACACGTAGAATATTAAAACGCGTTTCATAAAACTCGCCAACTACCATACGAATTTCATGATCTGCGATTTCCACGGAAGCATATATTTCCTTTTTATAGTCCATAAGGTTATACCCCCTTAGTATATTTTAGCTTTTTCATCTCATATATCATACCATAATTTGTGGTGTTTAAAAACATTTTCATGATATTTATATAAATTTTTTCTTTTTTTTAAAGCTCTTTCATTTCTTTGAAACAAAGAGAAGACATTTCATCTTCTCTTCAAATATTTTAGTCTTTATTTAATAACGATTTTGCTTCTGCACTTAAACCCTCATTTTCTATCTTTACCTTTTTAAATTTCGCATTATTTTTACGTTTTATAAATAAAGTAATCGTTGTAATAAGAAGCCCAACACTAAGCAAGGAAAGTACACAAATAGCAATCAAATATGTCTGGTTGCGTCCTTCCATTTTCTCTACATATGTTTGATAGGAATCCTGCGTAATCGCTGCGGCCTGTGAAAATAACTGCAAGCTGTTTTCTTTCTTTTCATATTGGTAATACACCATATTTCCGGCTTCATCCATGACATATAACAGTGCATAATTCGCAAATGTTTTATCTTCAAACACCCACGCAGTTACTTCTACATCTCCTAATTTAACAGTAGATAACTTCATCCCTTTACGTTCTTGTAGTTCCTTTGGAATATCCACCATCACTAAATTTTTACCTGCAAAAGCAAATGGTTTGTAAATGGAAGTAACTTCCTTCTTTGCTTCATCGTATATATAGAGATTCTTTTCTCCTGTTTTTTCATCTTGCATGTACAACAAAGTCATCTTTAAGGCTTCATTCTTCCAAGCGATTACCTCTTTTCCATCAATGGTAACCTTTGTTTCCGTAAATAGTTTACTCACATCTGTTGATTGATTAAGCACACCCAAGTTTTTCTTGCCATATTTGATAGTAGCAACAGGTTTTTCACTTACATTTACTTTGATCTTATAAACCGTACTAGAACCATTTTCAGCTGTACAAACTACTTCTAAGTTATTTTCTCCAGTTTTCACATCCAAGGCACCAGTTCCAGATACACTCGCTTTCGCACTCTTTGCTTTCGCATCCACTGTTAATTTCGTAGTACCTGCTGGAAGATTTACTTCATAAGAAGTCGTTGCACTAGCAAATGCTGGAGATAATTCTCCATCACTTACAGATAAAGAAGCTAAAGAGCTATCACTATCTTTTGTTTCATCTTTTTCATCTGGATTTGTCGATGTTGTAGGTGTATTATTTCCTGTGTTTCCTCCACCACTATTCCCATTGTTGCCAGGATTCGATGGGCTTACTGGTTTCGCAATCACATCGATCGTAATAGATTTAGATACTTCCATATCAACTGCAGTATCACTATCTGCTATAACACCTGTTACTGATACCTTAAGTTGTCCAACAGAAGAGCCTGTGATTGTATAAGTTTTAGAACTACCTTCAAACCAATCATAATCTTGCACCGCTCCGTTAACTGTCAAGTGTCCTGTACCATTTTGAACGCTAACCGTTATTGTAGCTGATTGTCCTACATAAATTGTAGTTGCGCTAGCATAAACAGAAACACTTGCAGCTTTTAAATCTATTGTATACATCAAGGAAGAGATGAGAATTACAATGACACCGCACAATTTAATAATGTTTTTATATATTTTTTTCATGTAGCTCTCCTAACTATTTTCCCATGATTGTATTTTTGATTAACACGTAATCAGCTGGCGTGATTATACCGTCACCATTCATATCGGCTGCTTTTAGTGAATTTCCAGTAAGTGTTGATTTACCCATAATGTGATTTTTAACCTTGACGTAATCTGCAGGCGTTATAGTACCATCACCATTCACATCTCCAGGTAACGCTTCATAATCTCCATCATTAAAATCCCCTTCATTTAACACACGTACATACTCTGCGCTTACATAGGCATAGTTATTTGTATAATTGTATTCTCCACCTTGTCCATGTCCACATCGTACAATTTGTGTACGGCTTGCATTTAATGGTGGATCTGTTGCTATCTTATACCACTTTGTATTTCCGTTTACATTTTCTCCAGTTACAGTATCCAATATTATAAATGAATAGTTGTTCCAAGCACCTGTTTTATAAAGCGCAGTAGAAGATGTGCTTGCTTCCTTACGAATGTTGATATTATCTCCGTTTGTTTTGATACCGATGCTATAATTTCCATAGTCTTTATTATTAGGAGTATTCTTTTCTAAATTGTATACATGAGATGCTGCTTTTTCACTCCAAAATGGATCAGATGCATATTTCACATTAAAGCCAACCGATTTATCTCCCAGACTAGAGCCATGATATAAACCACTTGCATCAAGTGGGTCTGTATAATCTATAGATACGATATCTCTTGAAAACTGTAAGATACACTCTTTAACACTAGGGAATTTAGTTGCATTATCTGGATCACTGTCAAAAGCAGCGATACCAAAAATATTATTTCTATTTAATGCATAGTCACTTCTTCCCCAGCCACTCTCATTTACAGAAATACCAAAAGCTAATGCAGCATTTACACCAAATGTATTTTGTACATCAATATAATTTGCACCTTGATTACTTAATGCAGATTTATTACTTCCAACTGCAGAAGCTACACGTGTATTGAAATCGGTAGCACTAAATTTCGTTTTTGAGCGGAAAGATAAAAATTGATAATAGCTATAATATGGCGTCTTTGGATTGATAGAATTGTTGTAAGTATTTGCTTTATAATCCGCAATCATTCGTGCATAAGATGTATAAAAATAATGTCCATCATAACTGTAATAGGTTGCTCCTTCACTCATATAAGATTGTTTAGGACCTATATCCTGTGTAGAGTCAGTTCCTGCATAATTCATATTCGTTGTGACATTATGATAAATACGTCCACCCTCTACAGTATAGTTACTTATCGATTTTACTTGGGATTTATTGTCATAATCATAAATTTGTACTTCATCTTTATTTACCCATCCAGTAACTCCAGCTAATCTAAACTTAACCTTTGTTCCATCTGCATTGGTTCCTAAATAAGCAGCATCTGCTCCATAGCATCCATTTGTATATCCATCAGGATCTTCTCCATCACCTAAATAATTAGTATTGACACTACACGCCTTTGTTCTAAAATTCACAACACCATTTGTTACTGCACGGATTTGATCATTTGTGTAAACTGCCAATTTCCCAACACTTCTTGATCTTGCTTTTTTATTCATTGCAGTGTTTGCTTCCTTAAACGTATCATAGCTTGCGATTGTTTCTGGTTCTGAATTCCCTATTTGTACCTTTAAGTCAAACGTTGTTTCTGTATCCGTTTTTTCAGGTAATTCTAATTCATCCGTAATATCTTCATTTGTTTGTTTTATGTAGGTAATGTTCCCATCTTTATCTAATGCAGTAAATATGCCTTCTTTCTCCAAGGTGCTTTGAGCATTTGATACATCATTTTTTTCGTCAGACGCAAAAACACTGTCCATCTGCATAGATGTCAGAGTGATTGCAGTTAACATAAATCCTAGCCCTATTACCTTAGCTTTTTTTGCATATTTCATTTCATCACAATCCTTACTTAACGGCGACATGAAAACATATCGCTCTCCTTTCATTATATAAGAAATGCACTTTTGTTTCAATTTTTAAGGGGCTTTCAAATCTTAAGATTTTCATACATTTTCATCAAAGAAAATTTGCAAATATAAAAATAAAAAATAGCCTTGCTTTTTTATATACAAAATGGTATACTAATCTAGCAAATCGTGTTTTAATAAATGTGTATTGTACGGAAGGAGGTAACGGTATGTCAAAAGTCTGTGCAATTACAGGTAAAGGTCCTTTATCTGGTAACAAACGCTCTCACTCTATGCGTGCTACTCGTCGTAACTGGAATGTAAACTTGCAAAAAGTTAAAGTTATCGTTGATGGAAAACCTCAAACGATCCGTATCAGTGCTCGCGCGTTAAAAACATTAAAAAACAAAAACGCTATCTAATGAGTGAATGAACAGGGAAACCTGTTTTTTTTATACCTGTGCCCTATGTCATAGGTTTTTTTGTATTCTATTTTTAATCATGTTATTCTCTATAAGAGTACACTGTTCCTTTCTTGTTGTACCTTGACTTTTCCCTTACGGCAAGGTGTAACATAAAGACACAGGATAAATAAACAGGAGGAAACCATGTTATCTATAGGAGAATTTTCAAATATATGTAAAGTATCTACTAAGACGCTTCGTTATTATGCAGAAATAGGTTTGATATTACCAGGAGTTATTGACCCTAATAATGGGTATCGTTACTATACCATTGACCAATTACAGACCATGTTATTTATCAATCGTTTAAAGTCGTATAGTTTCTCGCTTGATGAAATTAAGAATATTTTAAAGACAGAGGAAGCTTATGATGATTATTTACAAATAGAACTCATGCGAAAGAAAAAGGAAATGGAAAAGCATTTGTTAGCATGTACGGAATCGCTAGCACAGTTAAATCAAGATATCACGAACTTGAAGGAAGGAAAAAACATGATGTCTTATTATGAAGACATTGATGTTAAACTTCTAGATGTACCTATGATGAATATATTATATATTCGAAAGTGTGTTCATCAAAGTGACTTTGAAGATGAATATAAAACATGTTTCTATAGGCTCTTTCAAAAGATTAGCGATGAGTTGCTAACAATAATAGCTCCACCGATGGTTCTTTTTCATAGTGCTGAATTTGATGTACATGGATTGGATATTGAATTCGCTGTTCCTATTAGAGAATGTGTTACTGGGACAAGGGATTTTAAACCTGGATTGTGTCTTTATACAAAACTACATGGTTCTTATACACAGCTTCCTTCTATTTACGCAAAGCATCAAGAATGGGCAGAAAAAGAAGGATACATAAACAACGGTCCTTTGTTTGAAATCTATGTAAATGATCCTTCCTCTATCCATGATGAACATGAACTTATCACGGAAGTTTATTATCCTGTAAAAAAGCTATCCAAAGGATGAAGGAGTATACAACATGGAAAAAGAAAAACAACTAGAATTAGAACAAAGAATTGCTCAGGAGTATGACAATATGGCTGGTATTGTCCTTATGAAAGATAACAACGTGGTGTACGAGAAGTATTTTAATGGATGTGATGAGAATAGTTTCATTCATGTGTACTCTGTATCAAAAAGTGTTTTATCTATTTTGTTTGGGATTGCGATCGATTTACAACTTATTCGAAGTGTCGATCAATTGGTGTTGGAGTTCTTTCCTAATTATAAGGTAAAGAAACACGAGCACACCTTACAAAACATCACTATAAAAGATGTATTATCGATGTCTGCCCCTTATTCATATAAAGACAATCCTCTTACGTACATACGTTACTTTATGAGTAAGGATTGGGCAAAGTTTGCACTGGATAGATTGGGAGGAAATGGTACTATTGGAGAGTTTCGTTATACGCCTTTGATTGGTCCAGATATTCTAAGTGCAATTCTTGTACAAGCAACTGGTCAAAGTGTTCTTGCGTTTGCGAAGCAATATTTGTTTGATCCTTTGGGAATCATCGTTGAGAAAAGCATTATCTTAAAAAATGCGAAAGGACAGATGGAATTTAATAAAGCTACCAATATCAGTGGATGGGTTGAGGACTCTTGTGGTTTACAGAGCGGTGGTTGGGGGTTAACACTTCGCCTAAAGGATATGGCAAAGATAGCCCAACTCTTCTTACAAGGCGGTGTATGGAACCAACAACAGCTGGTATCCTCTTCATGGATAAAGGAATGCACAAAAGAACACAACCGTTACCAAGAAATGAATCTTGCCTATGGGTATTTATGGTGGATCCTAGAAGATCAATCTTATGCGGCAATGGGAGATGGAGGAAATATTATTTACTATAATACAAAGAAGAATTTAATTGTATGTAGTTCCTCTCTATTCGTAAAAGATGCCAAAGATCGCATCACATTGATTAAGGATTTTATAGAACCCATATTAGAAGATTAAACAAAAGAACTACGATGTACACAAATGTGTAGATGGTAGTTCTTTTCATTTATGAAACATCAAAAATGCTATTACCAATAAATTCCGCAAGGATGGAATGACGTGGAATCGCACCTTCTTCCCCTTCCACAAAATATTCCAAGAATTTATTTAGTCGATTCGCTTCTAGATATTCAACTTCTTCTGGTTTTACCTGCGCTAGTAAAGGCACAACTGTCTTCTTTAGAATAGATAACTCATAAATCATAGATGTATTGAAGATGACATCCGCTTCCTCTTGATATGGATAAATATACGTATCTTCTCCATGTTTCACATTTTTCCAAAAATGAATCGTAGATTGTGCACTCCAAGTACGTGTTCGATAATCTCTTGCGATTCTTCGAATCAATCGATAATCACTCGTAGGTATACGATTATGTTCATCTAAGTTTAGGTGCGTAAGTGCATTGATATAAATTTTAAATTTCGCATCTTCTGGTAGATACGCAGATGTTTGTGGATTTAAACCATGGATTCCTTCTATTATGAGGATATCCTCTTCTTGAAGTACAATTTCATGAGATTGCCATTCCCTCATACCAGTCATAAAATTGAATACTGGTAATTTCACAGGTTGTTTATGAAGCAACTTTAACATCGTTTCATTGAACAAGGTTAAATCCAAAGCTTCTAAACTTTCAAAATCATAGCTTCCATCCGCAAGTTTTGGACAATCTTCACGATTTCGATAATAGTTATCCATAGAAATGGCAACTGGATTCTTTCCTAATATTTTTAAATGAATCGATAATCGATTCGCAAAGGATGTTTTCCCTGCCGAACTAGGTCCTGCGATTAAAATAAATTTGGTATGAGCGTGTTGGGTAACGATGTTACTTGCCAACTCACTTAGCTTCTTTTCCACCATGGTTTCACTCATGAGTACCATATCATCCATTTTTCCATCTATGATATTTTGATTTAACGAAGATACATTGGATACACCAATGAGTTTTCCCCATTCTTCATATTCTTGAAATACTTGGAATAATTTCGTTTGATTTTTAAATGTATCACTTGGAGAAAGCCATAGTCCTGGAGCATAATAACGAATTGAAAAATGCTGTATATAAGAAGTATCTGGTAACATGATTCCATAAAAATAATCTTCATATCCACATAACGTATAAATACTGCTAGATTTACTTTTTCGATTTTTTAATAACTGTGCTTTATCCTTCATACCCTTTGCACAAAACAATGTGACCGCATCTTGAGTAGATACAACATTTCTAAAGATCACTTCTTTTCGTTTGATGATTTCTTTCATCTTTTGTTCTATATTACGAACATCTTTCGGCGATAAAAAACCATCCTTTTCAATTTCACAATATTGTCCATCAGATAAGGAATGTTCTACATGTACAATTGCATCTTTATCGAGTTCACAAACAGCCGCAATCAATAGAAAACTCAGTGTCCTTTCATAAATAAGACGCCCTGTTTCACTAGTATCATATACAAACCGTAGTGTTCCACTTTGTTTTATTTGATAGTTAAGATCGTGCAGTTTTCCATTTAATACACCCGCATAAATATGTTCTCTATCTTCTCTATCTTTTATGATATCCATAATCTTTGTTCCAGATTTAATTTCAACGCAGTGTTCATGTATTGCCAACGTTAACATGTGTATCCTTCCTTTCTATTATAATTATAGTAGCTCTATCATATTTTTATTATACTACATTCTTTTTGATACTCATTAAAAAAACGTACACTTTCATGTACGCTTTGCGATTATGATATGCATCTATATTTTCTGTTCTTATATGTTTTCCATGTAATATAAAGCAACACTCCACATATTGGAAACCATACCATTGGTAATACAATCCATGTATATGCAACCGTTGAAAACAAAGTTGTTATTGGATTATATATTGTCATATCTCCTGCCCTCATAAGCTCTATTGGAAGATAGATATCAAAAGGGAAAAGATACGAGCTTATAAAACTAGGCACAAATATTAGTAGGAATAGAACTGCTAAACTGCGATAACTAGATTTTATATAAGTAGATACTACAACTCCTATTGTCCCAATGATGATGACACCTATCATAAGATAAAGTATAGATAAACAAAACGCCTCTCCATATGTAAATAGACAAATTGCATATTTTCCTTCCGTCATATTTACCATAGCGTCCCCTATATAGCCACCTAGTCCTGCGTATACCATAAATGCTCCCACCATAACTACAGTTCCAATCATTCCACATGCGATAACTGCCGCAACCTTTGAGAAAAACAAGTTTGTTTTTCCTTTTGGACAACTAGATAATACTTCCAACATATTTTTTTTACGTTCTTTATTGAGTATATCACTTGCGATAAAAACCATCCAAATCAACAATAACAAACCAGTCATTGCGATAGTTTCAATGATATTCAGCCACTCTTTACTATTTCCATAATGAAAAGTCCCTTTATTATTCATCACCTCTTTCATAAACAAAAGCTCACTCTTGGAATATACCATTATTGGATAAGTAAAAGAAGGAACTTCTGAATTATCATAAACAGAATACTGCACACCATCTATACCATCTTTATAGTTCCAAGGCTTCTTTACCACCATTGTATTCGCATAATTCACATAAATGCTCCAGATTACTTCATGTTTAATATCTACTTTTGTATGTGTGATATTATCATTATGGAATAAAACCCTCTTTCCTTCTTTTTCAGCTTTTGATGCATCCTCCACTACATAGTTGTTTCCATTAGATTTGAAATCCTCGTACCAATCACTTCCATAAATCTCTTCCATTTTCTTAAAATCATAGATTTGTTCATCCATATGGCGATCAGCTATGAAATACTCTTTTTCTAATTTTTTGTACCACTCCTCATCCATAACGCCTGTCCACTTTTGTTTTTCTTCATCCATGTATTGTGCAACTTCTTTTTCACTCATTAGCGATCCATCCGCATGTGTATAAGAAGTATTTGTTTCTAAATTGCTTTGAAAAAAGAAAATAGATAGAACTGTAAATAAGACTAATAGTATTAGATTTAATCTGGAAGATAATATTTTTTTACACTCTAATTGAAAGAGTTTCATTCTGCCTCCTCCTCAAAGTAGTATAAATAAAGATCATTTAGTGTCTCTTCCACAACGTTTGCCTCTACTTTATTATGTTCATCAATAAGGCGCAAACAAATTTCATCAGCGCTTTCCTTTTGACTACAAATAAGACAGTAATTTGAAAGTTTGTTTGCCTCACTACGCGGCAATGTGATTTCTTTTACTTTTCCACGAATCGCTTCTAAAAGATGTTCACTAGTATCATAAGCAATCAAATTTCCTTGTTTCATAATCATGATTTGATGTGCGATACTTTCTACATCGGATACAATATGTGTTGATAACAAAATGATTTTATCTACAGCAATTTGAGATAACATTCTAGAAAATTGATTACGCTCTTTGGGATCTAAGCCTGCTGTTGGTTCATCTAGTATGAGTATGTTAGGATCGTTCAATAGAGCTTGGGCAATGCCAAGACGTTGTTTCATTCCACCCGATAATGTTTTTATTCTTTTCTTACGTACCTTGTCTAAATGTACAAGAGGTAATAGTTCATTGATTCTTTGCTTTGTATAGTCTTTGGACAACCCTTTTATGGCCCCCATATATTGTAGAAATTCTTCCACTTTAAATCTAGGATACATTCCTATTTCCTGAGGTAAATAGCCAACTTCAGATAGATACTTTTCACGATGTTTGCTAATTTCTAAATCATCGTATAAAATCGTCCCTTCATCTGCTGGTAGTACATCTACCAACATTCTTAATAAGGTCGTTTTCCCACTACCATTTGCCCCTAAAAGACCAATGATGCCAGGATGTAATTCCACATTCATATGATTGACTGCCGTTAGGGAGCCATATCGTTTTGTAAGATCACGTATAGATAAGTTCATGATATACCCTTCTTTCTTATGAAATTCTGTTTTTTCCTACAATGTAAATACCACGTTAATAGAGTCAAGATAACGCATAGAACACCCCAAACACAAGTAAGACCTACCGCCCTAGAAACAGCATAGTTATTTGGAAATACAAGCCATGGGCTTCTCATGATTTGTATACGTCCTTGAAACTGTACAAACACAGAAGGAAACAATTGTGTAAGTGAGAACCCTTGTATTTCCATCGAATAATACTGTGGAATGATAAAGATACAACCAGCAATCATCAGGGAATGTAGTGGCTTATGAAACAATGTGGAGGTGAAAAGAGAAAGTGAAGAACACCCTAATCCCGCAATTATTGTCAATAAAAAAGCTTGCATATTGATTTGCGAAAAATTATAGATTTGGAAAGCATTTTCAAACATCAAAATGGTTGTATCACTTCCAGAAAGATCTAAAAAGATACGTGAGGAAATCTGTAGCACTCCATACATCAATAGTCCCATGATAATCGTAATGATCCATGTGGAAAGTATTTTCGCCCACGCAAGTTGTCGTTTGCCTAGCTTTGAACTTTTCAACAAATCCATGATACCTACCGCATGTTCTTGATTAAACAAATTCCCAAACAACAACACACAAACCACCAAGTAACATAAAGCACTGTTTTTATAGATTTCCATTCGATCAAGCCATCCCTCATATGGTCCATATTTGGGTGTATGATTAAGAATGTCTTGTTTCACTACATCGGGAGCATCCTTAGAATATAAAATACCTTGCCTAAAATTGTAGTAATTAAAGGTATCATAGTACGCATGGTGAATTGTTTGATAGTGAATATCATTGACATCTACACTTTCTTCTTGTAAGGCATTCAATTCTTGTTTTCTTTTTTCTATATAGGAGGGAGTTACACTTCCAGCAATATCTTTGCGTAAAGTGTCCATCTCCTCTTTTTGTTGTTGAACGCTTATTGATGAATTTTCGTTGTATATTACATTTCTTTGATCCATCCACTCAACAACAAGAACTTGAACAAATGGACTCAAGATAACAATGCCTAGTAAAGCACAACGTTTCCAAGAATACAAAAGCTTTTTTATTTCATAATATAATACGAGTTTCATAGTTCATCCCTTCGATATCGTTTGTGAAATATAGTGATAACCCAGTAGAGAATGATAAGTGTTAACGTAAATACTCCCCAGCGCTCTAAAAAACTAGCAATATATTCAGCGATATTTGTGCTTTCCATAAGAAATGAAAGGGAAAGCAAAAATGCATATAAAACAACAAAAATATTTATCACATGATGATGTTTAAAAAAGTGCAGAATAAGGGCATTGATAAAAAAGAAAGGAACACAACCACCGCTTAATAATACCCAAAAATTATACTCACTATAGAAAGATAAGTATAGTGAAACAACAAGTATTCCTGCAATCGAAATCAACGTTAATAATAGCATCTTCCAAAGTAGTAAACGTTCAAATGCTATTCCACATGCACGCTCTACTTCTTGCATACCGAAGAAATCACTTGAAAGAAACTCAACAGCGATCACACTTGAAAGCATCGTCGCAAAGAGCATCAATAAGGCGAGTGTATTACTTTGTAGTGAAAATTTTATGTGCATCCAAGCAACTATCAAAATGCAAACAACTAGCACGCTTTCTATTACAAAGGATTTCCAAACTTGTAGTCGAAATACATCTAGGAACGTTTTATAGAATTTTGTTTCTTTTTTGAACCGATTTCGCTTTATGATTTTTTGAGAATATTGTATCGTTTCCAAAATGTCCTGCGTTGATATTTCTGGAATTTCAATGTTTTCTAATGTTATCCATTCTTCATTCATTTCCAGCCCTCCTTTCGAGCTTTTTCTTGTAATAAGTGGATGGCCAATTTCACCCTTGATTTAACTGTTGATACATTTACGTTTGTAATCAAAGAAATGTCTTTAAATTTTAAATCTTCATCAAAACGTAATACAATCACCTCTTGTAAGTGCTGGGGAAGTTCTTTCATCCATTTGCGTAAGATATGCTTTTCTTCATTGCTTTGAATTACATATTTTACATCATTTTGATGATCCACTAGGAGTTCTTCTTTCAGTTCTTCTGTAATCTTTCTTGATTTTGTATAATCAAAGATTAGATGTGCCGCAATACGATATAAATAAGGTAGTAGTTTTCCTCGTTCTTCATATTTTTCTACATTTGCGAAAAAATGATAGAAAGTCTCCTGTGTAATATCTTTTGCCAAAGAAGTGTGTAAGATTCTACGGTAGACATATGCATATATCTTTGGATAATTCTCTTGAATCATCTGCTCTATTTCATCTTCAGCAAGTGTTGCTGTTTTTTTCACACAAGTTCCTCCCTTCATACTGTTTAACGATTTCTATATAAGAAAGACGAAATTATTTTCATAAATTCGCAAAAAAATACACAGAACTTAACATCCTGTGCATGTATTATCATCACTTTGCATCATCAACATACGTCCATAATGTAAAATGATATGGGCTTCTTGTCCTTCAAACTCATTGGAAATAGAGTAGATATCAGAAGGTACTAACTTCTGCTCATAAAGAGGATACGCTACCCCTGTTTCGCTTATACAGCTTTCCTCTAGTGCTAAAAAGGATAAATACTTATGTTCCTTTTGTATTGTATATTCACCAGGCAACAATACTTTTAGAATGTTGTTTCTATCCATAAGAGTGATTGGTAAACGTCGATGTATCATCAAATGCAAGTTCGCAAGTTCATGATCCATACGACCACCCAATCCACCATATAAGATAATTTCTTCATATCCGAGGTTCATTGCGTAATGAATCGCTTCTTCACTATCGGTTTCATTTTTTTGTGCAGGTAGTTTTTCAACGTTTGTATACATTACTAATTGTTGGTATACTTCTTCACTGATACTATCAAAATCTCCGATAGCTGCCACTAATGGAATCCCTAATTCCATGCATACAAAGGCACCATGATCTACACCGATATAATCGTAAGTTTCATCATAGATAAGTGTATCACTCATGCCCGCAACTAATATTATTTTACGCATAACAAGGAGTCTACTGCTTGCGCAATGTTTTGTTTGAAGACATAGCTTCCCGCAACCAATGCATCACAACCCGCTAGAATAGCTTTGCGTCCAGTTTCTTCGTTGATTCCACCATCGATTTCAATTCGTGTATCCAAATGTTGAGCTTCTATGTGTTCACGTAATACACGTACTTTATCAAGTGTATCTTCCATAAAGGATTGTCCACCAAACCCTGGTTCTACAGACATAATCAAAACCAAATCCATTTCATGTAAGTGAGGAAGTAACGCTTCTACCCCTGTCTTTGGTTTTACAGATACCCCTGCTTTTACACCCATTGAACGAATATGACGACATAAGGCAATACATTCATCTATATCATTAAGTGCCTCTACGTGAAAGGTAATGATATCCGCTCCAGCCTTTGCGAATACATCCGCAAAGAATTTAGGATCGCTTACCATAATATGTACATCCATGACCATATCCACTGCCTTCTTGAACCCTTTTAATAAATCAGGTCCAAACGTTAGATTTGGCACGAAATGTCCATCCATGACATCAAAGTGCATCCACTTTGCATTACTTTCATTTAATTCCTTTAATTGTTCACTCACTCTAGCATAATCTAAAGAAAGGATCGATGGCGCAATTACTACTTCTTTCATTCTGTTTTCCTCCTTAATATTTTATTTTACGTTGTTTAATCATGGTAACAATTTCTAAATAATGTTCATAGCGCGTTTTTGATATGGATCCCTCATCCACTTTCTCGCGTATTTTACAATTTGGTTCTGATTCATGGATACAGTTATTGAAGCGACATTGTCCTTGATATTCCCTAAAGTCTGGAATGCTTTGTGCAAGTGCTTCGATTTCCATATGTTCAAAATCCATGGATGAAAATCCTGGAGTATCACCTACCCATCCTCCGGCAATCGCATGCAACTCACAATGTCTTGTCGTATGTTTTCCTCGACCAAGTGCCTTGCTGATTTCTTGCGTACGAAGATGAAAGTTAGGATCAATGCGATTTAATAAGGAACTTTTCCCTGCTCCACTCTGTCCAGTTAATACACTTATTTTATCTTTTAAAGCATTTACTAATGCATCGCTTGCATACCCTTTGCCACTTAAGTAAACTTCATATCCACTACGTTTATACTCAGCGATTTCTTCATAAATAGGATCATCTTGTTCAATTAAGTCCAACTTTGTAATACACAATACGGGTTTGATATCCGCATATGTAATCAAGAAGATAAGACGATCAATTAAGGTCGTAGAAAAATCTGGATCTTTCGCAGACATTACAATAATAGCTTGGTCTACATTCGCAATACTAGGACGAATCAATTCATTTTTACGTGGAAGAATCTTTTGAATTCCACACTGATCATCAAATTGTTCAATCTCAACAAAATCACCAACAACAGGAGACTTCTTTTGGCGTAGCTTTCCCATAGCGACACATAGAATACGCTCTTTTCTTTCATTTAAAACTTCATAACGATTGGATACTATCTTAATGATTCTTGCTTTCTCCATATTAGTAGTACTTGATTGTGATTGTGCTTTCTCCATCCTGTGTGTACCATGTACCTTCGGCTGGATTCACTTCCACAACAACTCCTGTCTTTGTCGTACCTTGTTCTTCTTCTGGTAAATCGTGGATGTCCAATTGTATTAACACTGGCTCTACTCCGGTTTTTTCTTTGATCAAGCTTGTTGCTTTCTCTACACTTTGTCCAATGATATTTTCAATTTTAAATTGCATATAATCGGATACGGTAACTTTTAAAGTGTAAGATTTTTCTGGATCTAGTTTTTCTCCAACATCGATTCCACTCTGTGATAATATTCTACCTGATAGAACACCTGCCATTTGTTTCTTTGTGATTTCTAATTTTAGCTTTGGCATTTCTTCTTCTAGTTTACTTTGTATATCACTAAGTGCTTGATTTTTATAATCTTCCAACACAAAATAGGTACCTCTTGAAATCGTCAATGTTATTTCTGAAGATTCTCCTGTTTTTTCTCCAATCGCTGGAGATACAGATATTGCATGACCCTCTTGAATATTATCCGATAACTTCTTTTCTATTTTTATGTTTTCTTTTTTAAACCCTGCATTGATTAGAGTTTGCTGAGCTTCCTCTTGGGTTTGTGAAGAGGATATCGTTGGCATTGTTATTTTCTTTTCATGGTTCATCGATAAAAATATAAACGCTCCCACTACAATCGCACAAATCGCAACAATTCCCCCTACTAACAGTTTATTAAGTTTCTTATTCTTTTTCTCATCTAATTGTTGTTCCTTGATTGGGATCACTTTTTCTTTTCGTGCTTTTGTCTGTGGTATATCTTTGGATTGATTCATCACAACCGTTGGGTCTTCCTCTTTTGGAAATTTCAAACGTTCAATATTTGCATATTCTGGTTTTAAACAATTTTGTAAATCATGCAACATATCAAGTGCACTATGATAACGTAGTTTACGGTTTTTCACAGTTGCCTTAATAATAATATTTTCTACTGATTGAGGAAGTGTTGGATTAAACTCTTTTACACTTGGAATTTCCTCGCGTAAATGTTTCATCGCAATTTGTACAGGGTTTTCTCCATGAAATGGTACATTACCCGTCAACAACTCATACAAAACTACACCTAACGCATAAATATCTACTTGATTGGTTGGTACTTCACCACGTGTAGTCTCTGGTGCCAAATAATGAGCACTTCCTAAAACTGCATCACTTTGTGTCAATTGTACTGTATCATGCGCTAACGCAATTCCAAAATCTGTTATCTTAACTGTTCCATCATCTTTTACCAACACGTTTTGTGGTTTGATATCACGATGAATAATATTATTTTCATGCGCATGTTCTACTGCACTCGTCAGTTGCATCATAATGTTGATAGCTTCCTCTTTATGCAATGCCCCACGCTGAGAAATTAATTGTTTCAATGTACGCCCACGTATATATTCCATAATGATATAGTGACGTCCTTCATATTCTCCAACATCATATACATCTACAACATTGGGATGATTCAACTTACTAACTGCATTTGCTTCTCTTTGAAAGCGTAAAAGAGTCACTGGATCCTTACTTAATTCACCACGTAATATCTTTACAGCCACTTCTCTATTTAGTATGGTATCGATCGCTAAATATACATCTGCCATTCCTCCCTCACCAAGAGAAGATACCAGCATATAGCGTTCCGCAATCATTTTATCCATGCTGTACCCCATCCTTTTCTAAAATGATAACCGTAATATTATCATAGCCTCCTGCATCTAGTGCATCTTGCACCAATACTTCTACTTTTTCTTGTGTACTATGATTTTTTGAATCCAAAATAAAACGTATCGTATCTTCACTTACATATCCATGCAATCCATCACTACATACCAACAATGATTGGTAATCGTTTTGAATCTTATTGATATCAATTTGCACATTGTCCCAAATACCCAAAGCATTGGTCAAGACGTTACGATTTGGATGCTTCATGGCTTCCTCTTCACTCACTTCTCCACGTTTTAACAATCCCGCAACATATGTATGATCTTCTGTTAAACAAAGGAAATCATCTTCATATAATCCATACGTACGAGAATCTCCAACATTAAAGATATAGGTCGCTTGTTCGCATACTAAAACACCTACAAGGGTCGTTCCCATTCCTTTTTGTTCAATTTTTTTTGTAGACTGCGTGAAAATCAAATCATTCGCTTCTTGTATCACTTTTTCTAGCCAATGTTTTACTTCGATATCACTTTCTACGACTTCTGTTTTTTCAAATCGATCTTTCAAATGCGCGGTTGCCATACGACTTGCAACATCTCCAGCATTTCCTCCACCAATTCCATCACAAACAATCGCTAGAGTTTGATGTTCTTTCTCGATCAATAAAAAGCTATCCTGATTTTCGCTTCTTTTAAGCCCTACATGGCTTTTTCCATAACAATTCAAGTTCATCACCTCACACATTTTCTTTTCTAATATGTTTTACTCTAAGCTGACCACATGCCGCATCAATATCTGCACCATGTTCCTTACGTATTGTACAACGAATACCACGTTTCATAAGTGCGTCATAGAACACCATCGCATCCTCATAACAAACACCCTGGAATCCATTTTCATCCACTGCATTATATGGTATCAAATTTACATACGCATTTAATCCGTGTAAAAGTTTCGCCAACTGATTCACGTGCTCTTTATGATCATTTACGCCTCTTAATAAAATATATTCAAACGTTAATCTTCGATTATTCTCACTTGCATAAAAGCGTATTGCCTGCATGAGTTCTTCTAAAGGATATGCCTTATTCACTGGCATTAAAGAATCTCTTAATTTATCATTTGGGGCATGAAGTGAAATTGCCAAATTATACTGTGTATGTTCTTTCGCAAAATCATATATCTTAGGTACTACTCCACAAGTAGAAATGGTAATATGACGCGCTCCAATACCAAGCCCACGATCATGATTTACAGTACTTAAGAAATTCATCAAATGTTCATAGTTATCAAATGGCTCTCCTGTCCCCATCACAACGATGTGACTTAAACGTTCTTGTTGCGCATCTAAATCACGTTGCACATACAAAACTTGTGAGACCATTTCTCCACTTGTTAAATCTCGTTTTTTCTTTGTTAAACCACTTGCACAAAAAGCACAAGCCATATTACATCCAACCTGTGATGTTACACATATACTCTTCCCATAATCAAACTGCATCAAAACACTCTCAATCAAAGATCCATCGGATAAGGCAAACAAATACTTTGTTGTCCCATCACTGGAAACTTGCTTATCTCGCAGTTCTAGAGAAGTTAACTCGTAGTTTTCTTTTAAAACATTTCTAGTCTCTAAAGACAAATCACTCATATCGTCAATCGCACTTACTCTTTTACGGTAAAGCCATTGAAATATTTGATGTCCGCGAAACTTTTTCCAACCATGTTCTAGAGCCATCTCGCCCATTTCATCGTAATTAAAATCATATAAACTTTTCATTGTATCACCGTACATTATTTTATCACAGAACCCCCACCCAAACAAACAGTTATACACAAATTAAGAAAAGATTCAGATATATAACAAAAAGAAGTCCCTGAAAGACTTCCCTCTGTATGTTTTTTTGATTTTTCTATCAACTGGCAGTTTCTAAATTAGAAATCTACAAGTCCTCCACCACCATAAGGTGTTACGATTGGCCCATTAGGAGTCACAGTAGCTGTAGCTAGTGTGAATGCCAAACATAAAATAGGTAAGAATAACAGGTTTTTCATCATATCTTCCTCCAACAGTATAAAATTACCATAATCAATTCAATTACGCAATCATAACTTAATGTTCGGAAAAAATCTTAAAAAAACATAAACTTAAACGACGTTTTTCTAATTTTTTTTACAATTTAAACCCTTTTATAAACCATACTCATCTACAAAGTTTACATAGTCCTTAAAACGATTGGTTTTAATTGCCAATAAATGAAGTTCATCTTTTAATATACGAAAATATAAATCATCGCTCTTTTGTAGTTTCTTCACTACCTTGTGAAGAATGAATCGTTTGTTTTGTTCCCCTTTACGATCATCTACAGATTGAAAGTATGCATATACACTTTGGTCTATAGCATCCCCAAACTCTGCCGGACAAGTTTTATATTCTTGTGGTATTTCCATATGTAACATACGATAACAATGACATATGCACAAATAGTTTCTCATCTTCATATTATCCGTAAGTTCACAACACTTCTTTAAATTCTCAATACTTTTCTCATATTCCTTCAACAACAGATAGGTAGAACCTACATTGATATACAACATAAATAAACGATTCTTATAATAATCATGTTCCACCGCAAGTCCTAAAGCAGTTTCTATATAATGAATAGAAGCCTTCTTATCCATATATGCCAACAAATAAAACATATGAATATAAAGCGTCAATAATTGTCCATAATTCTTAGTCTTTAACAAAGGTTCCTCTAATGATTGACACCGTAATAAGGCTTGATAGTGGTCCTTTTGCAAACATTCGATTTGTACACAACAAATTTGATTACAAAGGAACTTTGACTTTTTAAAGTCATATAATTGTAAGATCATTTCCTTCTTACTCATCTCTTGAATATTACTATAAAGATACGCAAAGCGCATTAAAATATCTTGATAGTTTGATGGATATATCTGGAAGGTATGACAAATCCGTTGAAACTGCAATTCGTCCATCGTTTTTGAAGAAGAAAAATAATCTCTCATCATTTCAAATTGCCATACATATTCTTCGTAATATAACACATCTTTACATGATTCTAATTTTGGCAATACACTTTGAATCACATTGGCTGCAGTTGTTTCTTCCAAACGTTCCATACATGTATATATACGTTGTATGGTATCCTGTAACAATTGATCTATTCTTGGTAAATATGCAACTTTCTTCCCAAATTTTGTTGCCGCAAATGCGTAGAGGTTTTCTTCTACGAGAAGTTCATTTTTTCCATACGACAAAAGGTACTAGACGAACAAATACTAGCACCTTGTTCGTTTAAATAAAAATATTGTTGTTGATAGTTCCCGTCATTATAATGTTTCAAACGAAACTTCCGTTCATAAGCAATCAAAACATTATATTTTTCTTTCAATCCATCATGAATCATATACTGCCTCCCAGCATTACTACCTTATACTTTTTTCATCTTTGCGATAAAGAACCCATCACTTTCATATTCAAAAGGATAAATGGTCTTTTGTTCTAACAATTCAAATTCCCCATGATTCTTTAAAAAGTTTTCTATTTGTTTTTCATTTTCTTTCTTATTTAAGGTACACGTTGAGTATACTAAAATTCCACCATCCTTCACATGAAAACTACTCGTTTCCAAAATTTGTTTTTGAAGCGGAATAAGAGTATCCATATCTTCGCTTACCATATGATATTTGATATCGCTTTTTCTTGCTAAAACACCATACCCACTACAAGGAACATCGCATAGAACACGATCAAACTTCTCTCCTTCTAGTTCACTTAGTGTACAAGCATCCATCGTCCTTGGCTCTATGATCGTCAACCCCAAACGAGATGCTCCTTGCCCAATCAATTCCACACGATGTGGATGAATATCTCCGCATACAATTCGCCCTTCATTTTTCATAAGTTCTGCTATATGACAAGACTTTGTACCAGGTGCACTACAAACATCTAAAATACTCTCTTTGGGTTGAGGATCTAGAATTCTTGCGACCATTTGACTTGCTTCATCTTGAATCGAAAGAAGTCCTTGTTCATAATAGGAAGAATGAATCAATTGATTCCCTGTGTACCACAAAGCATCCTCACTCAATTTCCCTTCTACAAATTCATCGCTCTCCTTTAAGATATCTGCTTTCACTGTCTTATAGGTATTCACACGTACTGCATTTGGTTTTGTTTCTAGATTCGCATAACAAATAGCTTCTGCTACATCATAGCCATATTGTGCAATCCACATCTTTACAATCCAATCCGGATGGGACGTTTTAATTGCCAATACTTCTTCTTTACTTCCACTTACTTCTCTTTCTTTCGCACGCTCTACATTATGTAAGATTGCATTTACTAAGTTTGCATACCCTTCACGCAAATCTTTCTTTGTAATATTCACAGCTTCATTGATAATGGCATAGGCAGGCACCTTATCCATATAAAACAATTGGTACACACTCATATCCAATAAAACGGCTGTCTCTTCTGTTGGCATCTTCTTCACAAAAGGTGTCCATTGATAACGACATAAACGATAATTTTGTAATGTTCCATAGACAATTTGTGTAACAAACCCTCTATCTTTTACATCCACTTGTCCAAGTTCTTTACGTAATAAAAGATTGCTATATTTCTTTTCTAAACATATTTCCTTTAACATACGAAAAGCGAGTAATCTTGCATTCATAGTTTTCCCCTCCTTATAAATAGGTTACGTATCACCAAATAACACGTATATGTAATTAGGAAACCTGCAGCTAAATCACTTAAGAAATGAGCTCCCATAATCATGCGTGACACTCCCATAATAAGAATCATAGCGCCCACAAACACATAGCGTAGAATGGATACTTTTTCAAAATGATGTTGTTTCCACTGTAGTACACATAGGATTGTGGTCATTGCGGTGATATGTCCACTTGGAAAAGATCGATTACCAATGAGTCCACAAGGCTTATACCATACACAAAACTGTGAGAGCTCTTCGATATCTCGATAACGAATTCTTCCCCAAAAATGTTTGATACAGGAAGTAAGAATCACCGCACTCAACAATACCGCTGTATAAAAGACAAAAAAGTTGATATGTCGATTTACCCAATCATCACTTACCTTACGTAATATATAAACACATAGTACAACTAAGAGAAGTGAAGCAACTAAAATAATACCCACCATCAAAGGAGTTTTTACATTCATCCAATAATGCAAGCTATCTTGTATCACATACCATGCCCCTGCATAAGCCAAGATCAATATCCAAAGCTTATGATATTTTCGATAGAGTAAACACATGGTAAACATGACTACTCCTTCAATTGGAATTAAAACGATACGTTCAAACACAAGACCTACAAAAGGAACACTTTCATGCAATGCATCTGTAATTTGATAATCATAAAATACACCTACAAACAAAGCGATAAACGCGATTAAGTAAGGTATACATTCTTTTATTTTCATGGAAATCTCCTTTTATTCTAACATCAGTGGTGCTAAATCAATATCTAGTCTTGCTTTTTGTTTACTTGAAAGGTGTCCATCGTACACATCTTTTGCGTATATCGCTAGAAGGGTTTCGCTCTTACCTTTTATGAGGATACGGATTCTTGTTTCATCGCGCATCTTATGCAAGATGGATGGTCCTAGAACTTTTATATCTTGTTTCTTCTGCAAGAGTTCTAGTGCTTTTTGACTTGCTTTTCTAGCCAATTCTTCCTCTTTATGAGAGAACATAAAGGAAGTTAAATAGGTATAGGGTGGATAATTGGCAAGATGTCGATAGTTCATTTCATTTTGAAAGAAACGAAGATAGTCATGTTGTGCAGCGCATTGAATAGCATAGTGAGAACCATCGTATGCTTGGATAATAACTTCACCATCTTTATCTCCACGCCCACTTCTTCCACTCGCTTGTTCCAATAAATCATACGTTAATTCCGCACTGCGATAATCACTACGATTCAACATCGCATCACCATTCAAAATACCAACCAAGGTCACATTTTCAAAGTCTAAACCCTTGGCAATCATTTGTGTTCCTAATAAAATGTCTGCTTTTTTCTCTCCAAAATCTCGAAGATAATTTTCATGTGCGTTCTTTTTCCCTGTTGTGTCTGTATCCATACGAATAATTTTCGCTTGTGGAAATTTAATTTGTACTAGTTCTTCTAACTTCTGTGTTCCACTTCCTAAATATCTCCAAGAAGAAGCCCCACAAGTAGGACACTGATTTGGCAGTTTCATCGTATGGGCACAAATATGGCATTTTAAAACACCCTCATCCTTATGATAAGACATTGCAGTATCACAGTGTGGACACATTTGTACATACCCACAGCTTATACAACGTAAAATGGGTGTATACCCTCTTCTATTAAGTAATAGTATGATTTGTTCCCTCTTTTGTAAACGTTCATAAATCGCATCCAAAAGCGCATTGGACAATAGATAATCTTCCCCATTTCCAACGGCTTTACGCATTTCCACAATCTTTACTTTAGGAAAACTACCATTGATGCGAGAAGGCATTGACAACAAACGATAAATATTTTTATGTGCTCTTGCGAACGATTCTAAAGATGGAGTGGCACTAGCAAGTACAACAAGTGCATCATGATCAACACCACGATGAAGAACAATGTCTCGACAATGATAACGTGGGGTAGAATCTTGTTTATAACTTGTATCATGTTCTTCATCCATAATAATAAGACCTAGCTGATCAA
This sequence comes from Amedibacillus sp. YH-ame6, assembly GCF_053848845.1. Classification (NCBI taxonomy): domain Bacteria; kingdom Bacillati; phylum Bacillota; class Erysipelotrichia; order Erysipelotrichales; family Erysipelotrichaceae; genus Amedibacillus; species Amedibacillus sp. YH-ame6. The sequence continues at coordinate 3,022 of NZ_JBSPEZ010000018.1, read as the reverse complement.
ATGGCATAAAGATAGCACTACGGGTACCTACTACAATACGCACACGATGTTGTTTCACCAATTGATATTGTTCATATTTCTCTTGTGCATTTAAACCAGAGTGATAAATCGCAACATCTCCACCAAAACGACTTTTTACACGGCCTACCATTTGAGGTGTTAACGATATTTCAGGAACTAAAATTAATACCTGTTTTCCTTGTTCCATTACATGTTGTGCTAGGCGCAAGAAAACTTCTGTTTTTCCACTCCCCGTAGTCCCATGTAACAAAAATACTTGATGATGTTTTTCTTGTTCAATCGCTTCTATACAAATACGCTGCTCTTCACTTAAACAAACACGTTCTGTGTTTATTTCTACAGAGCCTAAACTAGCTTGCGCTTCTTTTTCAAATACTTCCACACAACCCAGCTCAATTAGTTTCTTACCTGGTGTCTTATACATTTGATAATAGGTAGAACGTAACATTTCTTTATCTTCTCGAATATGCGTCAATACATCTGCTTGTTTCTTTGTAAGCTTATCACAATCTTTTATATAACGTACCCATGCCTCCATTTTAATAGAGCCAGAAGTAGAGCGTGGTTTTAGTTTTGCTGGTAACATACATTGGAAACAACTGATACGAGGAGCAACATATTGTTTCGCCATCCAATCTCCCAATTGAAAAAGTTCTTCATTGATCAATGGTTCTTGATCAACTACACTTTCTATATATTTTAATTCATAAGGATAGGAGTCCAATTCTTTTTCATCTACCTCTTTTACATCACTCACAAATCCCATGATGAAGGTGGTTTTAAAAGGTACCATCACACGCACCCCACGTTGCACATCAAAACCATCACAACGATAGGTAAACGTGTGATCTAAATGCATGATTGGGTGTTCCACAAATACATGGGCTAGTTTCATTTTCGTACTCCTTATATAACAGCTAGATTTTACCATATTTTCACTAGAATTCCTACGTAGCAAAGAAAAAGAGTTCACATTAGAACTCTTACGCTACGACATCGTATCCAATTTCTTCAATGGATTCCTTGATATCCTCAATTGTCACAAGGCTTTCATCAAATTCGATTGCCACTTGATTCTCTTTGGCATTTGCCTTACAAGATGATACGCCTTCCAAAGAAGATAAGGCATTATTGACTCTTCTTTCACAACCTTCACACATCATTCCATCTACTTTAATTATTTTTTCCATAGGCAATGTTCTCCTTTATAGGGTTATCATATCATATTCTCTATTGTCTTTTAAAGACACATGATTTATTTTTTGGGATTATTATAAGTGACATGGTGCTCATTCACGTTCTTGAATACACACATGTACTTGATCACCTGGTTGTTTGTTAATCTTCGCACGAATATCCTTACGTATTCCTATAATATGACATTCTGTTTTCATACGCACCAAACTTCCATCATAAGGCTCGTTATCAAAGGTTGCGTGTACCTTTACTCTTCCCTTGCCGAACTCTTCTTTCACATCGTAAGGAAATTCAATATAAGCTCCATCAATTCCATCTACCTTTAAAATCTGTGCATCAAATTCATATACCTTGTTTTGCATGATATTCACCTCTATGTATAGTATGTTCTTATTCGATGTAGTTATCATATCACACAAGAAGCTTCCTTACTATATATGAATCTTCCTTATATAAAAGAATACATACGCATAGATGTAGCCTTAGGACGCTATACTAAAAGTACGAACGAGCGCCTAGAGTGCTCTTATAGAAAGTAGGAAAGATTATGAAACTTAAAAAACTTGGCATTTGTATCGCACTACTAGTTAATACAATGTTACCTATAAAAGCAAAAGTAAACAATACATTAATTATTGCGAGCAAACAACTTCCATATATTATGTACGTTGAAGTAAGTGATGAAAAACATATGAAGGTCCAATTTATTTCACGAGATGTGGCAATCCCAACTACATGCAAACTACAAGAAGCAATTCCCTTAAAGAAAATCGATTTAAAAACAGATTTTGCTTGTGTCCAACAAAGTGTTGAATCTTTTTATAACCTACATGCCAATCGTTATGTCTATGTACACTTAAATCGCATCGCAGAAGATTTGAACCTCCCTTATAAAGGTATTGATTTTAAAAAGCTTAATAATATAACGAACTATTTTGAAAATGTTGTGAAGCATTTAAAACTTTCCACAATTCTTAAGTATGGAGACTATATCGAAAGTGATTTAGGGCTTACTGATTATTATGATTACTATGATATGTTCAAAGGAAAAAAAGTAGAGATCTCCTATACTTTCACAAATCAAGTATATGTAGGTTCTTTTGCCCTTCCATTAGACAACAAGTTTCATAAGCTAAAGTAGTTCAAATCAATGATTTCCATAGGATTGAAAGAGCTTGGTAAAAAGTTCATTTTTTACTTGCATTTTCATTTAATTATTATATAATATTATAGCAACATGTTTTCAGTAGCGAAATTGCGGGGTCGTGGCGAAATCGGCAGACGCAACGGACTTAAAATCCGTTGGGAGCAATCCCGTGTGGGTTCAAGTCCCACCGTCCCCACCATTTTATCTTTCTGAAAAACATGCAGCGATCATGGTTCCGTAGCCAAGTGGTAAGGCAATAGACTGCAACTCTGTGATCATCGGTTCAAATCCGATCGGAACCTCCATTTTTGGGGTCGTGGCGAAATCGGCAGACGCAACGGACTTAAAATCCGTTGGGAGCAATCCCGTGTGGGTTCAAGTCCCACCGTCCCCACCATGAAATTACAAAAGTCGTTTATCTATTTAAGATAAACGGCTTTTTTCTATATCATTTAAACCTTTTAATTTGATTTTAAGAAAGTCAATCATATGTACATATCCATTATTTTTGTTACTGAGCCAAAACGCAGTATCTGTCAACCGTTTTTGAAAATGTCTCAAAAAAGATGAAACATAAGCGAAAATAAAATCTCTCACTAAAATGGCAGATCATCATAGATAAAGGCATTATCAGTAATCGGTGATGAGGGAATCAGT